>CAUQUX010000018.1:0-13171 GCA_963521235.1 uncultured Veillonella sp.
CAATTCGTGCTAAATTGGCTATCAGCAATGTGAATCGTGTAGTAGGCACCTTGGTCGGTGGCGAGGTGGTTCGTCGTTATGGCGAAGCGGGCTTGCCAGAAAATACCATCAAATTGAATTTCGTTGGTTCTGCCGGTCAAAGTTTTGGGGCTTTCATACCGAATGGTATGACATTGGAACTGGAAGGGGATGCCAACGATTACCTTGGCAAAGGCTTGTCTGGTGGTACTATCATTGCGTACCCACCAAAGGCGGCGACCTATGAGGCGCATGAAAACATCTTAATCGGTAATGTGGCGTTCTATGGAGCTACCTCTGGTGCTGCCTATATCAATGGGGTCGCAGGGGAACGGTTCTGCGTTCGTAACAGCGGTATTACAGCCGTTGTAGAAGGTGTGGGCGACCATGGTTGCGAATACATGACTGGTGGTGAAGTCCTTGTCCTTGGCCGTGTGGGTCGTAACTTTGGGGCTGGCATGTCTGGTGGTTATGCGTACGTACTTGATTTAGATGGACGTTATTGCAATACAGGACTTGTGGAACTTCGTAAAACTAGTGAAAGTGACCTAGCGCGGATTCATGAATTAGTTCAACAACATGTATTGCATACGAATTCTAAACAAGGTCGTCATATGCTAGAAAACTGGGTATTGTATAAAGATCGCTTTACGAAAATCGTGCCAACTGCTTACGAAGAAATGCAACAAAGCATCGCGCACTTCCAAGGCGAAGGCATGCCGTTAGAAGAAGCACAATTGGCAGCATTTAAAGCAAAATATATGAGTGGAAAATAATCTATCTCGTAGATAGTTAGTAGCTATGAACTAGTTGAATAAGAATGTAAAAAGGAATGGAACTGATACTTCAGAACCATTCCTTTTTTTTGTGGAGTGTGTAATGATATGGTTTATATTAATAATATGGTATATAAAGTGATGTTATTTTGCTTTTTAGTTATTTAGTAGATAGAAAGGGCAGTAGATTTTCATACGCTATGGAAATCAATGATAACATAAGCAATAAGAGAATGCTTGTTTACTAGACAGTATTAGGATTTTGCAATAAGAGTAGTATTAGAAAGAAGAATAGTTTTGCTATTGATTTGTTAAAAGAAATACTTATGAATAGAAAATATTGATATACATATTTAGTTAAAAATATTTATCTATATAATTAATAGAATGTAGTACAGATGAAAATATTGATATACTAGCTTATTTTGAAAACTCTACAATATAAATATGAAGGTATGATGAAATTATATTTGACTTTTATTCTCACTATGGATATAGTTAAGAGGAGTATATTGCAACGGTTTACAATAGACAAGTAAAGGTGTGTATAGGTAAATAAAAAGGTTTCTTTCACTTGTAATAGTAATCAAACCTTGCGATGCATCAATGCCTATCATATATGTAAGGGGTGGTATCTTTGCTGTATATAGGGAAGATTATTTTTTTAATGTGAGGTGTTAGGATGTATCAAAGAAAGAAGGGTAAATATTTACTGTTATACGGTGCAATTATGACATGGATGGGTATGTTCCATGGCGTAGCAGCGGAGAATGCCGTATATGTAGAAGCGGATCGATTAAAAGCAGCTGAGCAGTATGAGACTCAGCATACAACGATTATTACGCAAAAAGACATTGAAGCGAAACAGGCTAAAAATGTGGAAGATGTGGTATTCCATGAAACAGGTGTATCTCGTACAGTGGATGCGATGGGTCGTGTGGGTGTGTCTATTCGTGGTGCTGACCCACGACATACCTTGATCTTAATTGATGGACAACCTGCTATTGGTGAGTTTGCTAAATATGCAGGACAAGGTGATGAGTTGATGCGCCTTGGGGCAGAAAACTTAGACCACATTGAGGTTGTACAAGGGGCTGCTTCTGCTAAATATGGTTCTGGTGCTATTGGTGGCGTTATCAATGTAGTGACGAAGAAACCGACAAAGAAGAGTGGACTTCAATTTAACGTAGAATCTTTGCGCACTAAAGGTGACAAAGGCTCTATGCCATATTCTAATTTCTTCTTACGTGCCGACACAGGTAAAATTGGCAACATTAATATGGCCATTTATGGTAGCAAACGTGATGTGTTACCAGTGTATGCAGCAAAGCCAAGAAAATCAGTGGAATTGGCCCATGATGATATGACTGTTTTTAACAAGAACTCTTTGCGCTATTATGGTGAACAGTCAAATATTGGTATGAGTACCCATTGGGATGTAAATAAAAATCATGGTGTAGATATTCGTGTGGATCAACATAAGGAAAATTTACATCGTTTTAATAAAGGGTCTAACTCTTTAATGGCTCCAGAAGTGCAGTTCAAACGAAGTATTAAACGAAATCAATACAGTATTGGTTGGCATGCGAAAAATCAAGAGAAAATTAATTGGGATGTAGAGGTAAACTACGCCAAATTGAAAGAAAATGACATTACCTTAACGAATACAGTAGGTCATGTGCCATTCTTTGGTGCCAATGAGTTGAATCAAGTAGATACGATCGACCATTCCCAATTAGATATGCATTCGGACTTTCACATTAATGTCAATGACAACCACTATGTGAATGCTGGATTTGGTATTAAAAAAGAAAAAGGTAGCGGTAGCCGTTTAAAAAGCGCTCCTAAGACGTCAAAAATGTTTATCAATCCTTGGGACTATGATAAACATTTACGGGAAGACCCAACTACGCATGAAGTATCCTCTCGTGTAGAAGACTATCCAATTGAAAAGGATGCGGATGGCACGCCATACTGGAATCGTTTGAAAGAATGGTATGGTTATGAAAAAGGTGTGCAAGGCAAGGAGTATTTGCCATCTTTTACTTACGAAGAGTTTTTCAGTCAAGAGCATGCCTTTGATTTAGTGGACACAGTGCCAAAAGAAATTCAAGGCGCTCATATGAATAGTAATAACCGTATTTCCTATTTCTTGGAGCACACTACGTCCGAAACGAGAGATCGTTTTAATGAATTAGTAGATAAGTTATATGAACAAAATCCAGAGATTAAAGCGGCCAATGCAAGTGAATCTCGTGTGCGACAAAGTGCCATCGTATATTACTACTATACAGGTAAGCCGATGGTTATCAACGGTAAATCGTACGATGTGAAGTTGAATGATGTACAATTCAAAAAAGGCGATGCCTTACATAATCGTGTCACTGTAGGTCAAGCAGAGATCCAAAAAGAATATGTATATGTACAAGATGATTGGCAAGTCAATAAAAATACGACCATTACACCAATTGTTCGTCTTGACCATAGCAATTTATTCGGTAGTAATTTGACGTTCAATGTAGGTATGTTACACAATGTGGGCGGCAATGTACATAAACGGTTTAAAGCCAATGTAGGTACTAGTTACAATGAACCAGGTATGGGCGAATTGTACTATAACTGGGAAATGTATGCTGGTAACCCATTGAGCGGTGGTCTTGGTGGTGGTACCGCAAGAATGGGTTGGTATTGGGTTGGCAATCCTGATTTAAAACCTGAAAAATCTATTAATGTGGACTTAGGATGGGAATATGAAAATAAGAAAACATCCTATCGGACTAGTGCGTTCCACAATAATATCAACAACTACCATTCTGTGTACTTCACTGGTCACTTATTAGATTTCTATCCAGAATATAATGAAAAAACACATTTAGGCTCTGAAAAATATCAACATTCTCCAGATATGATTTATAGCTTTAAGAATATTGGTAAAGTATCCATCACTGGCCTTCAAGCAGAAGTGAAACATAACTTTAATAAAAAATGGTCCAGTAAATTAGGATATACTTTCTTGCATACAGTTAACAAATCAGACCCTACTTTACCAAAACAATTATTGGATAAACCAAAACATAAAATTGATATAGGTATCGATTACGATGATAAAGAAAGAGAATTACATGCGTCCTTGTATGGCAATCTATACATGAATATGTTGGATAGCCGCTCCTTAAAAGGAAATGGCAATTTCATTGATTCCTATGGACCAGCAGACAATGAAAATCCAAATATTTCCCATATTGACACATACTTTAGCACGGATAAAAAACAAGAGTATCAATCAAAAACATATGGAGTATGGAATTTCATCGTTCAAAAATCTTGGGGTAATGATATCAAGGCTTATATTGGTGTAGATAACTTGTTCAACTACCGAGATGATGACCGGGCAATGCAAGGCCGTGTATATCGTTTTGGCTTTAACTTTAAAGTGGGCAGTGACGGACATGTACACAAAGTCTTGAAAGATCAAACAGGTAAAGAAGTAGCTACTATTGATTTAGGTCCAGTAGATTTTGACAAGTTTATTACCATACCATTTGAAGATATTAGTAGCTCTAAATTGCGCTTTGTAGGTGATTATGCTTGGCGTACTCACTATATGGAAGGACAAAACCGTCCAGATGTGAGAACGACATTAACATCTGGTATTGGTTCTGCTATGAAGAACATGGTGGATCCTTCTGAACATGGTTGGGAACAAAAGGTACAAGTTGGCATGGAAGGCCGTGTGAATGACAAAACGGCAGTGAAAGTGATCACTAGTGCTAGCGGTCACACAGGTCATGCCACAGAGGACAATGTAAAAACAAGTCGCGGTCTAAACAAAGTTAAATTAGAAGAGGCAAATGTTACAAGAAAAGAAAAGGCTTGGGACTTCTCCGTTGGTCGTTTACCTGAGAAATTAGGGGAAACTGGCTATTGGTTCAACCAAACTTTTGATGGTGTACGTGCTGTTTGGACGAAGAACAATACACAAGTCCGTGTCGGCTATGGTGATTTCTCTCGAAATACAGGTATCACAGATTCTGCCTATACTCAAGTATCTTATAAAATAATGGAACGTCCATTGACAGTGGTTGAGTTCTTAGAAAACGTAGATGGATTGAAATTAACAAAACCATTTACTCCGTTGAATAAAGCGATTCGAGAAAAAGTAGGGGATGTGGCTGGTCAATACGAAACTATTCGTAAGTACTATAACTGGGCAAAACAAGCCTACCCTAATTACTTGAAAAATGATGAAGTAAAATACTATATCAGTATTCCAAAAGCGGTGTATGGATATACTAAAACATATGAAGCATCAGCAAATAAAGCGCCTGAAAAATTAGGTGAAGCAGGTGCGGCATACCTAAAAGAAACAGGTACATATCCATATTATGGAACGGATACTGAAAAGTTTAATAAGCCTACCTATAACTTCCCTAGAACCATGTCTGTAGAATTATATCCAGTGCCAAATAAAGATATCTTAGGATATAGCTACGATGATGATGCTCCTATTCAAGGTGATGGTAGTGCTTTCGTGAAAAAATTCTGGGCTGACCATGGAGCTACTTTAATTGAACGATATAACAAAAAAATTAAAGAAAATATCACTAGTGCCGAAAATAGTGCCAAAGAAGACTATGGATATGCTATGGATGATTTAAAGTCCCATACAGAATCTAGAGATACAAAACAAGGTGAGCTAGATGCGGTGAATAAAGAGATAAGTGCCCTTGTAGCAGCAAATCCAACAGGATTGGGAACCTTAGAATCATATCGCGGTAAAGAAAGTGCGAATGGTACTTTCACAGAAACAGAGAAAAAACACTTTGAATTGCTGAAGAAGCAAGACTTGGCATCTTGGCTTGTAGATTACTACAATGGAAAAATTGAAAATGACAAGGAAAGCCTTGCTCGACCTCCATTTACAGCCACAGATATTGTAGGTGGAACGATTGATGAAGCAGCGTTACGTGCTACAATTGAGAAGGAAAATACTTTACCTGCCGATGGAGTTAACAATAAAGGCTTAGTAGCGCCAGTGGCTGCTTATGCAAATAAAATTGACAGTGCATTACGCTTCACGGAAAAAGGCAGTGCTTTCCCTCGTGTACCATTAGGCGATGTGACTGGTGTACATGTATTACAACAAGGTTATGTCCTTGATCGCGCAGAAGTTCCAAGCATTAAACGAGCTCTCTTCGTAGAAGTGAAACAACAAGTTAGAAATAACTTAGGTCTATCTGCGTGGTATTTACATTCTCAAGGCAGTCGCAATATAGCATTTGAAACTGCGAAAGAAACAGCGGGCGTAAAAGGTAACGAAACACATCGGTATAGCCAAGTTGCTAATGTATTCGCTGTTGGGGCACGATATGAATTAGGTAAATCTGCCTTGTTATCCTTTGACTATGGTAAAAATATGTCATCCCTAGGTAAACACCTAAACGGCAATATGCAATATGACTATAATCAAGGAACGAATACATTTGCCTTACTAGGTCATAGATTGGGCAAAACTCCTACATTCTGGGTATTACGTGCTCAAATTGGTGCTGCAGATATTTACAGACCTCATACATGGTCTATGTATGCAGACTATAAACATTTTGAACATGGTTCCTTCTTCGGCGGTAATGGTACCAATGGTTTAACTGATCGTTACTTAGATGGTATTCGAAGCTTTACTTTGGGCGGTTCCTATGTGCCAGTGAGAAACT
This sequence comes from uncultured Veillonella sp., assembly GCA_963521235.1. Classification (GTDB taxonomy): domain Bacteria; phylum Bacillota; class Negativicutes; order Veillonellales; family Veillonellaceae; genus F0422. The sequence goes on from CAUQUX010000018.1 coordinate 6,509, forward strand.
GGTTAGTGGAAGCAAGTTACACATTCGGTGCGAAAGGTATCGGGCAACGTGACACATTATTCGGACCAGAGCGCTTTAACTTGGGCAACTACTCCACAGTACAAATGACGTATAAATTCTAATAACGGTGATTAGATATAGTTTGTTTTGTTAAAAAAGCAAATGAATAGTCATAAGAAATAGGTTCTAAACATAAAGAGGAACGTTGATGATGTCAACGTTCCTCTATTTAAATTATGATATGTGAAAGATACATTACCCTTCATGGCTTTTTAATTGCATACCTTCTAACAATGTTTTCTCCGATTCTTCCATATGGATACGAGCAATGTGGCGAGCTCGGTCTACATCACGGTCGGATATAGCTTCCACAAGTTGACGATGTTCGTCCCAAGTTTTGGCAAGACGACCTGTTTGACTCATGGATAAGGTACGGAACCGCAAGGTTTGTTCCCGTAGATTATGAATCATTTCTACGAGGCGATCGTTACGGGATGCTTTGTAGAGAATTTCGTGGAATAGAATATCGGCTTGTACGACTTTGTCTAAATTGTTTTCATTCATGTAGTTGCCGATTTCCACAAGATGTTGCTCTAAGGCTTCGATTTCTTCGTTGGTAATACGCTCCGCAGCGAGTTCTGCCGCGAGTTCTTCCAAGATAGAACGAAGTTCAAACACTTCTGTTACATCTTTCAAACTCATATCCGCCACATAGGTACCACGGCGTGGAATCATCACCACAAGACCTTCTTGTTCTAAAATGCGGATGGCTTCACGGATAGGGGTGCGGCTCACACCGAGCTCTTCCGCAAGAGGAATCTCCATCAGCCGTTCTCCCGGTGGTAAAATACCATCACGGATAGCTTGGCGTAAAGCATCGCTAACAATTTCACGAAGCGGTTTGTACGCGTCTAAACGGATGGGTTGTAAACGTGGTGCATTCATCGTAGGGCCTCCTCATCATGTGTTTTCGTAATTAGTGAAAGCCAGTTATGACCGGCTGTTTTGATGTTTTCTTGTAATCGAATCGCATCTAGCGCTTTTTCCAATAGAACCACCATAGTAGGACCGCTACCTGTCATGATGGTAGGGAATCCACGGTCTAGGAAAAATTGCTTGCAGGCTACCAGTTCTGGGTGAATAGGGAAGATTAATTCTTCAAAGGTATTATCACTCGCCATAAAAGCTTGACGAAAGTCTTTGGCTTTCATATGTGCGGTAACAGTACCCATCGTGTCTGAAGTCACACGAGATGTACCCGCGAATCTTCCGTAGGCTTCTGCAGTGGAAATGCTCACTTCTGGTTTTACGATCAGTAGCCATTGAGCGCTGCTAGTTGGTAAGGCTTCTAACAGTTCTCCACGACCAGTGCCACGAGCAGTACCGCCTTTCAGTAAGAAAGGCACATCGGAACCAAGTTTAGTTGCCATGGTTAATAGTTCCTCATCGGTTAGGCGCAGATCCCAAAATTTGTTGAGACCTAGTAGCATAGCGGCACCGTCGCCACTGCCACCGCCCATACCAGCACAAGGGGGAACTCGTTTCAACAAATGAATGGCAGCCCCTTGGGTACAGCCCGTATAGTCTTGCACCATACGAAGGGCTTTCATAGCAATGTTGCTTTCTGTATAGGGAATTAATTGCGCCATATAATAAGGAAGTTCCGGCGCATCGCCAGAGAACACCACAGAATGGTGGCGTGCGAAATAGAGGGAATCGCCTAAGAAAATAGATTGAAAAATGGTATCTATATCGTGGTAGCCATCATCACGTTTGCCAGTGATGGCAAGCCCCACGTTAATTTTACTAAAAGCTCGTTGTTCCATAGGATAGTTACCTCGCTACAGACATGGAAATTGTTTACATATACGTTTTATTATATCATAGATTACATAAAAAGTGCTTGAAAGGTAAGGGGAACTGTGGTATAGTATTGGTTAATGAAAGGCTTAACTAACGATTAAATAAATTAATTTACTTAGTAAGCCATTTTCTGAAAAAATTCTAAAGGAAATCAAAATTTGCGCCGGCCCAGTGCCTATGCGGTCTCAGAGGTGTTTTTGAAATGTACTGTTAACGCTATTTTTCAAAAGTGCAATCTGCGCCGTAAAGTGGATTTTGAAGGACGTGGTTATGCGGATTCTAAGGGGTACCCTTTAGAATTATCTCCCCATTGCGGGGACTGAAACAATTCGATATGTTTTTCTGTAATTGTTACTGGTAGCTTAGGTCTTTAGAATTATCTCCCCATTGCGGGGACTGAAACATTGTCACGCCAGAGCTAGATATAAGGTTCATCTTTAACTTTAGAATTACTTCCCCATTGCGGGGACTGAAACTTAATGTCTTTGCCGATTTCTTTCACCACTAGGGTCTTTAGAATTATCTCTCCACTGCGGAGGCCTCAAAATAACATAAGCCTTTTGTGCAAGGACATAGATCTGTGCGTAAATAGTGCACTGCACTATTTACGTCCACCAATGCGGGGACTGAAACACAGAAGTAGGGTCATTAGGGTTTGTTACAACTCCTTTAGAACAATCTCACCAATGCGGGGACATCAAAATAAAATTAGCTTTTTGCACAAGAACAGATATCTATGCGTAAATGGTACACCGTACCATTTACGTCCCACATTGTGGGGACAGCAAAATTAGATTATCCTTTCCCCAAGGTACAGATATCGGTGCGTAAATAGTGTACTGCACTGTTTATGTCCGACCAATGCGGGGATATTAAGATTATATTGTCATATCTTTGATTCGGCGCTATTGGCCGTTAGCAGTTTGGCTAATCTGAATAAAAAAAGAACCACCTCAAATAGTACTGGGTGGTTCTTTTTTTATTCGTAACACTCACTGATAGGAGGGTGTAGCACTGGTAGGAAATTTTAAAGGGAGTCATCACTTTCATAGAGAAATATATCTACATACGGGCAGGCATATCTACCGACCTGTCTTGTAATTGTGGTATAATTTTAGTAAGAATAAAAGTGAGGCATTGTATGCATATTAAATCATTCGATGAACTGACCATTCAGGACAATTTTATCTTTCAAAAGGTCATGTTAAAGAAGCATATTTGTAAGGCTGTATTGGAGCGTTTGTTGGATATTTCTATTAAGGATATCGTCTACATCCAGGAGGAGAAAACTTTGGATGTGAGTTTGGAAACGAAAAGTGTCCGCTTAGATGTGTATGTAAATGACGATAAGGGGACTGTGTTCAACATCGAAATGCAAACTAGCAAAGATATGGAAGAACTGGTAAAACGGACTCGTTTTTATCAAAGTATTTTGGATATGTACCATTTACAAAAAGGGCAGAAGTATATGGCTTTGAATGATTCGTATATTATTTTTATTTGCACTTTCTCAGTGTTTAGTGGAAATCGGCATAAGTATACGTTTAAGAACATTTGCATGGAAGAACATAATATCCTGCTGAATGATGGGGCAACGAAGTTATTCTTAAGTACGAAAGGTACGAAGGACGACATTTCGAAACCGTTGCAACGGTTTTTAGATTATGTGGATGGTCATGCTGCATCAGACGATTTGCTACGAGATATTGAGAGTGCCGTAGATGAAGCAAAACATTGTGAAGCTTGGAGGGAGGAATATTCAATGCTATCCATGGATCATTATACATATTGGAAAGAAGGCGTAGCAGAGGGGCGGGCAGAAGGTGTAGCCGAAGGTAAAACTGAAGTTGCAATTCAAATGTTACGTAAAAAATTATCCTTAGAAATGATTGCTGAGGTTACTAATTTTACTGTAGAAGAAGTAACGGCTATTGCGAAAGAGCATGCACTGATGTAACACATATACATATAGAATTAGCGATATGGCTAGTAGATGACTAGTCGTATCGCTTTTCGTCCTTATATAGCCTAAACAGTGACGTTTCCTTCAAAGTATGGTATTCTATGGAGAGGCAATGACTGGAAAGGAAGTGATGGCATGACAGACGAAGAATATATGCGTGAGGCTCTGGTAGAGGCGCGTAAGGCCTATGATATGGGAGAAATCCCCATTGGAGCTGTATTAGTGCATGAAGGTAAGATTATTAGCCGTCATCATAATCGGCGTGAGATTGATCATGATGCGACGGCTCATGCAGAGGTCCTTGTAATCCGTGAGGCGAATGCACTGCTCGAAAGGTGGCGGTTGACCGGTTGCACGCTTTATGTTACGATAGAACCATGCCCTATGTGTGCTGGTGCTATTATTAACAGCCGCATTGATCGCGTTGTCTATGGCAGTAGCGATTATAAGGGCGGTGCGGTAGAATCTTTGTTTAACGTACTTTCACATCCGAATCTAAACCACGAGCCACAGGTGTTGGCAGGGGTGTTGCAAGATGAATGCAGTCAGATGATGAAAGATTTTTTCAAGGAACGCCGACGTATACGGAGAGGTACTCAAGTGGCTGAAGAGTCCGCACTCGAAATGCGGTAGGTCAGGAAACTGGCGCGGGGGTTCAAATCCCCCTCTCTCCGCCAAGGTAAGGGCTGTGTCAGTAGATGCAGCCCTTTTTTACAAAAATGACGTAGTTGTAGGAGGCATGATATGGAAGTATATTACTCCCCTTTGCAAGAGGTTAATCAAGAATTAATCCATAAACGTTTAGATTTTTTGCTACGCAAAATCGGTTTTGATGAAATCGGTTGTGCTGGTAAAAAAGTAGCATTACTTCGCAATGATTTGCACAGTGACTATGAAGCCTATGAAACGGTAGTGGCATACATGAAAGCCCGCATCGAATCCGAAGGCGGCACTGTGGTCTATGTGGATGAGCCTAGCAGTAATTCTCGTGAGGTCATCATTCCTGATGGTGAATCTGTGAAAGTAGCTTATATCGATGAACGCATTGCTACTAGCGATGTGGTCATTTCCGTGAATCATATTAAAGCCAATGAGTACAGCGGATTCTCTGGGGCAGTGAACAATACAGGATGGTACTCTGCCAGCTTAGAAGGCCGTCGTGAGCTAGTATCCTTGACGGGAACAGAACATCATAAAGCGGTAGCTGAATATGCGGCAGCTGCTACTCGGAACCGCCAGCGCTTTCACGTAGGAGTAGCGATGGACGTTGTGGCGGATTATGTGAACCAAGACAAGCTGAAAGAGGCTGGTGCGACCAATGAAATCGTAGGTAACTTAGGTATTGTGGTATCTTATGATATGGTGGCTATGGACGAAGCTTTGGGAGATATTATTACCCAAGCTACACCAGTAGAAAATGGTGTGTTAAGCATAGTGGAAAAACGCACATGGGATTATTTCAAAGATATTTCCCCTAATAGCGAATGGCAAGCTATCTTGCTTCGTGCGGACCGCATGGGACTTGGTACACGTTCCTACGCTCTTGTGAAAGACGAAGAGTTGATCTTCTATGGTGAAAAAATTTAATACATAATAAAAAACTCTAGCGCAGTACTTATACTGTGCTAGAGTTTTTTGCACTAACCCAATTTGTGACAGAAAGGGGGTAGTATCAATGTTAGATACTCCTTGTTAGTTTAGCCTATCTGTATTGTATCATAATTAAATGCAAGCGTAAATATATAACTAGTCCTATTACCGAGGATAATACATAATAATCAACACCCCAATGATGGATACAATGCCGCCGATGATATCATATCGATCGGGAGTGATGCCGTCTACATAATAGCCCCATAAAATAGAGAGGGCAATGAAGATACCGCCATAGGCTGCATAGACCTTGCCGAAAGGTGCTTCCTGTAAAGTAGGAATAATTCCATAAATGATGAGGGTAATAGCACCAGCGAGCATATACCACGGGCTTTTATCGTCTTTTAGATAAAGCCATACTAAATAGCCGCCGCCGATTTCGGCAATGCCGGCTAAGATAAAGTAAAAAATGGACAAGAGAATTTGTGACATAGTAAATACCTTTACGATAACTACCCATTATAGGGTTAAAAATATAAATGATATATACTTTCATTATATAAACTACACACAATATTTTCAACCATTGAGGCATAAAAAAAGCAACCAATCCGAAGACTGGTTGCTGTAGTATCCTATTATTTGGAGTACAATTCGACGATTAGTGTTTCGTTTACTTCGATAGGAAGTTCTTCACGTTCAGGAAGGCGAGTTAATGTGCCTTGGAAAGCGTCAAGACTTTTTTCGATGTAAGGAAGTTCGAAAGAACGAAGTTCTTGGAAGTTCACTTTGAACATTTCGTTGTCACGGCTAGCTTCACGAAGTTCGATCACATCACCAGGTTTACATTGGTAGGATGGAATGTCAACGCGTTTGCCGTTAACAAGGATGTGGCCATGGTTTACCATTTGACGTGCTTGACGGATGGAGTTACCGAAGCCAATGCGATATACAAGGTTGTCCAAACGGCATTCCAACAATTTCAACATGTTTTGGCCTGTAACACCATGCATTTTTTTCGCTTTATCGTAATAGCGTACGAACTGGCGTTCTAGCAAGTTGTAGTATGCTTTAACTTTTTGTTTTTCTAATAATTGAAGACCATATTCAGACATTTTCTTTTGACGTTGGTCTTTTTTTACACGTTTTAAAGCCTTCGCGTGACCGAAAACGTTCACACCGAAGCGACGGCATAACTTAAATCGTGCTTCTCTTCTCGTTGCCATGTGATAATCACCTCATAG
>CAUQUX010000019.1:0-12978 GCA_963521235.1 uncultured Veillonella sp.
TAATTAGTCAATATGGATACCATGAATTTCTTCAGCTAAACGTTTTAACGCTTCTACTGTACGAACGCCTGGTGTAATTTCAGACAATTTTACACGAACGAAATGGTTTTCTTGTACGGCTTTGATAGTTTGTAATTGAGGGTCAGCTTTAATTTTAGCTACTTTTTCTTGGAAATCATCATCGTTGCGGATGGAATTACCATAGTCAGGAATGATAATGTAATCAGGGTTTTGTTGAACTACAGTTTCCCAAGAACCTTTCGCCCAAGTTTTATCTACCCCTAAGCCACTCATTACGTTATCAGCACCGATTAAACGCAATACATTAGTTGTGTAGCCTTCGAATACTGTGAAAGGTTGTCCATCTTGGGAGTCATATACGAATACACGTTTATGTGGAAGGTCTTTCAATTTAGCTTGTACTTTTTCTAAAAGAGCACGTTGACCTTTTACCCATTCTTCTGCTTTTGCTTTCACGCCGAAGATTTCACCTAATTTAATCATATCTTTAAAGTTTGTTTCTAAATCAGCTTGTGTAGACAAGGCAGATTCTGGAATCCAAATGTTTACTTTTTGAGCAATCATTTTGTCCGCTGGGATACCTTCTTTACTAAAAGAATCTTCCCAACCTGTCGCGAAATCAGGTTTTACAGACATGAACACTTCATAAGAAGGCCATTTTTCAGCCAATACTTTTACTTTGCCATAGGCTTCTTGTAATGGTGGATAGATTTCTTCTTCTTGGAAAGCTGTTCCCGCCATTTTATCTTCCAAACCTAATTGTAACATCATTTCTGTTGTAAATTGAGACATGGATACGGCATGTTTAGGAGATTCTTTCACAGCAAATTCTGTTTGTTTGCCTTCAAATGTTTGATTCCAAGTCACTTCTGTGCCAGTTTTAGCTTGTTCTTTTTCAGAACCACAGCCTGCTACTGCCAAAGCACCACATACTAAAGCTGTTAATACAAAGCCTTTAGATTGTTTCCAATTACTTAACATAATCTTCCCTTTCTTACTAAACTTAATAATACAAATGATACACGCCCTCTTCCATAGACACATGGAAAGGCACTTCAAAAATAGGCTCTAGCAACTCAGGCGTCAACACCTCTTGAGGCGTTCCTGTTTGTAGCACTTTGCCATCTTTCATCAACACGATGTGATCGCAATAGCGCGCTGCTAGATTTAAATCATGGAGAACCACAATACTTGTACCCGAAAAGTTTTGCAATTCTTTCATGAGCGCTACCTTGTATTTCATGTCTAGATGATTTGTTGGTTCATCTAACAATAATACCTCTGTTTGTTGTGTCAATGCTTTTGCAATGAACACACGTTGTCGTTCACCGCCCGACAAATGTCCCATTTCTTCTTCTGCCAAATGGGATACACCCACTTGATCCATATAGGATTGGGCAATGGCAACATCTTCCGATGTATAATTTCCAAAATGACTTTTATAAGGATATCGTCCCATGAGGACAATATCTTTCACTAAAAAATCATCGATCATAGCATCATGCATTTGTGCCAACACAGCCACCTTCCGTGAAAAGGTGGGGCCATCAATAGTTTGTAAAGGCACACCATCCAATGTAATCGCATCAGTGGGATGTAATTGGCTCAAATGTCCAAGGAGTGTCGATTTACCACAACCATTAGGTCCAATGATAGCCGTCATTTTATGTTTAGGAAAGCTGAGCTTCACATCATCTAAAATTTGTCGTTTTCCATAGGAAAAGGACAAAGAATTTACCTGGTACATAGTCCCTCCTATACTCTAACCTTGATGACGGTATCTCGTCATAATAATCCAAATAAATAGCGGTGCCCCTAGTAAGGATGTCAATACGCCGATAGGAATTTCTTCTGGACTATACATAGCCCGTGAAAGTACATCCGCCCAGATCATCACAATACTACCAATGAGTGGCGCAAAAATCAGTAATCGTCCATGTTTAGGTCCTCCTACCATGCGCGCCAAGTGCGGAATAATAAGGCCCATAAAGCCTACTACTCCTACTTTTGCTACTAAGGTAGCGATGGCCACAGAGGATACGATGACCATAGATAATTGCAAAGATTTCACAGATAAGCCCATTTGCTTAGCTTCTTGTTGGCCTAATAAGAGGACATCAAAATCCTGTTTATACATATACATATAGAGCATCAACAAACCAATGATGATGGCTGTTAATGGTAAATCTCTCCACTGAATGCCTGCAAAACTACCAAGCAACCAGAACATAGCACTTCGTACTTGTGCTTCATGCTTCGCTCCATAAATAATCATCATCGTAATGGATGAGAAAATACCTGTCATACCCATACCAATTAAAATTAATTTTACTGGACTTTGGCTACGTCCCACACAGAGTAACACCAACAAGATGGAAATACCTGCTCCTAATGCGGCAAAGAATGGCACATTATAGGATGCCAAGAATGGTAAGCCTCCCATAATGATGGCAAAAACTGCCCCTGTACTAGCACCTGACGAGACACCTAGTACATAAGGATCGGCTAGTGCATTGCGTGTTACTGTTTGCATCAGAACCCCTACTAAGGATAATCCAATCCCTGTCAGTACCGAATACAACAACCGTGGCAAGCGAATATCTTGCACAATGGTGCTCAACATTTTCATTTCATCTGTTGGCACTGGACTGGTAAACGCCTGGTACATATCCCACACCGGTATGAAAGAAGCCCCAAATTGAGGGGCTACTACGAGTGAAATCACCAGTAAGATTAGTAATCCTATGATTTTTAATTTCATGTTATACGCCCTTTAACTATACCCAATATACGCTTAGGAGTTTCCCTCACGAAATTCGTGCCTCCTACAGTAAAAAAAAGAGCAACCCCAATGGGCGCTCTTTTGTCTACATATAGTATACTATAATTTTCGATATAGTGTAAAGTACTTAACTTGATTTTTAACACATTGTAATTTCTATCACATATTATTTTAACAGACCTTTCCCTAACAATATGTGTCGTATCGTCATGATTGGATGTATCCATAACATACGAGGACCACTATAGCGCATAACTTCTTTAATTCGTTCTCGATAGGTCGGTGCATAACAATGTGTTTTGCACATGGCGCAAAATGTTTTTTCTTCCATATGCGGGCATCGCTCTACCCTTGTTTCTGCATAATGCATCAATTCTGCACAACTTTCACAGAGGTCACCGGACTTACATCGGTGCTGTCCTTTGCAGTAGATTTCTATCATCTTGCGCACCGTTTTTAATTCTTTTAATCGCTTATCTTCGATAGCCTGCTGTTTCTCACGTTCTTTCATCACTAGCTCCTCACTATTTAATGCTCAGTATGTCTACAACTATCTATGCCGCACATTTTTGTATGTTTATTCTATCACAGCCATTAACATAGACTCAATGTTTTCTATCACACACAAAAATCCGCTATCCATAAATTTACTAGGTTCGGCTTGTATTTCTTTCATTAGCTTTTATAAAAGCAAAAAGAGGAAAGCAAGTACAATATACTGAACTTTCCTCTATCATGTTAGGCATATCTAATATACCATATGGAATGTTGCACTCACGTTTCCTCAATACTGTAAGAGATATTTATAGTCCCCCTAAAGTTTACAATGTAATCGGCAAGAATGTCATGAGCATTGCTATAAATATTGCTGGTAGCAAATTAGCCACTCGAATCTTGTTGGGCCACAATACATTAATACCCACACAGAAAATTAAGATGGAGCCCACATACGATAAATTATCAATCGCCTCTGGAGTCATAAGCGGTGCCGCTAAATGAGCTAAGCCCGTAATCATCCCTTGGGTAATCCCCACTGGTAAAAAGGAGAACAACGCCCCTTTTCCCATGGAGGATGCCATGACCATCACAATAATACCATCTAGAATACTTTTGACAACCATCGTACTATAATCGCCAGTCAAACCATCTTGAATAGAACCGATGACGCCCATAGCTCCTACGGTAAATGTCATGGATGCTGTAATAAAAGCATTGGTAAACTGTGGGTCCCGACTGTTACCTGTTTTCAACTTTAGCCATTCTCCAATGGCAGTAATACGGCGGTCAAAATCAATCAATTCCCCAATAATAGCCCCTAGTACCATAGAGATAATCATCATAGGTCCCGTTGTATGAAGGCTATCACTGACGATCACCAGCATATATTGCATTGTCCCACTCATGCCTAATAGAAGGATAATGATACCACAGACCATCATGAGCGTTTCTTTCAAATTTTCTTTCATACGATGTCGAATAAAGAGCCCTAACAGGCTACCACAAATAATCAACACCACATTAAGGATGGTTCCCATACCATGCATTGGTTGTTCCTCATCTTTCTAAAAAATCACTACACTGTCGTCCCCATCCACTTCGTGCACACGAACTTGCACTGTTTCCAAGTGGGACGTAGGAATATTTTTGCCTACATAATCAGCTCGTATGGGCAGTTCCCGATGGCCTCGATCCACTAGTACCGCTAATTGGATGGCGCTCGGTCTACCCGCATCCATCAGGGCATTCAAGGCAGATCGAATCGTACGACCTGTGAATAATACATCATCCACAAGAATCACAATTTTACCCGTCGTATCCATCGTAAACGGAGGCCCTTCCTTCGGTTGATTGCTCCGATCATCTCGATACAAGGAGACATCCATTGTTGCCACATCTACTTGAATCCCTTCAATGGCTTCAATCTGAGCTTGTAATCGTTTTGCTAGATATACACCACGGCGCTCAATACCAATGATTAAGGCATTGGACAATCCTTTATTGCGCTCCAAGATTTCGTGCCCAATACGACGAATGGCGCGCATCATACCAGCTTCATCAATTAAGATACGTTCTTCCATAGTATCACTCCTTATCGATTATGCTCTTTCGCATACTCAATACATGCCAAAAAATCTTCCGGCAATGGCGCTTCAAAGTGTAAATTTTCCCCTGTGATAGGATGTTTCACAGATAATGTCTTAGAATGTAAAGCCTGCCCTACAATAGGAAAATCCATTTTACGGAATCCATAGAACGGATCATTCACCACAGGATGTCCAATATAGGCTAAATGGACACGAATTTGGTGAGTCCTACCCGTTTCTAACTGGCATTCTATTAATGTGTGCTTGCCATATCGTTCTAGTACACGGAAATGGGTTACTGCTTCTTTACTATTTTCAAAGACTACTGCCATTTTCATACGATCTTTAGGATGGCGCCCAATAGGAGCCTTGATTGTCCCTTTTTCTTCTGCAATATTACCTTGTACTAATGCATAATAGGTTCTCGTAGCACTATGTTCTTTCACTTGCTCTGCTAAACCCAAATGGGATTCATCATGCTTCGCTGCCATCATCACACCCGACGTATCCTTGTCCAATCGATGCACAATACCAGGGCGAATTTCTCCATTGATGCCCGATAAATCTTTACAATGATAGAGGAGTGCATTCACCAAGGTTCCCGAATGATTCCCCACCGCTGGATGGACCACCATACCACGAGCTTTATTAATAACAATCATATGAGAATCTTCAAATAGAATATCTAGTGGAATGTCCTCTGGTTCTACTTCTACTTCATGTACTTCAGGAATCGTCACATAAATTTCGCTTCCCTGTGAAAGTTTTAAATTCGATTTTCCTGTTTTGCCATTCACTTGCACATGGCCCTCTTTTACCAAGGATTGCACATAGCTACGTGACTGCCCAAGCCCTTTTGTGAGGTACACATCTAATCGTGTGCCCTCATCCTGAGCATCCACTATATATTGTTTCGTTTCCATCATTTACCTCACTTGCTCTTACTTTCACAGGACCAAAAATATAGAATCAACAAAGGGACGCCGATGCAAATACCGATGTCTGCCACATTGAAGATGGGCCATACACGAAAATCAAAGAAATCCACCACGCCACCCAAGTACAAACGATCCCAAGCATTGCCCAAAGCACCACCCAATAATGTACCTGTGCCAATGCGAGCATACAATGGCGCCGTAGCCAATTTTTTACGTCCCATATACATAGCGGCCAATAAGAGAACTACAATAATCAAGAAAACCCATCGTTGGTGCATCAAAATCCCAAAGGCAGCCCCATGATTCACGATGTATGTCCAATGGAATACATCGGGTATCACTGGCACAGACTCGCCCAATCGAAACTGTTGTTGCACATACCATTTTGTAATTTGATCAATCAAAAAGGTCAATGCCCCTAGTACATATATCATCGGCGACCACCTCGATCAGCCCATTGCTGTAATAACGCGCTTAAATCTCGTTCTTTTTCTTGACGGTTTCCTCGATTGTTTCTATCTCGCATAGGATGACCGGATCCATTTCTTGTATCTTTTAAGTTATTACGATTTCGCTCCTGTTGTCTTTCCCCTCTTTGTTGTTGACCATCCTTACATGGTGTATCTCGACGGGGATTTCCATCGCCATTGCGTCTATGACCTTGACGGTTTGGATCTTTTGGCTTTTCTCGTTTCATGGATAAACCAATGCGATTACGTTTTGGCTCTACGGAGATGATTTCTACTTCAATAATATCGCCCACAGCCAATACATCCGATGGATGTTCATGGCGCGCACAAAATTCACTTTTATGCAATAATCCATTAATTTTCACACCAATATCCACAAAGGCCCCAAAGTCCACCACATTATGAACGGTTCCTTTTACCACAGTGCCTACTTGCATATCTTCCAAGCTAGCTATTTGTTTTCGTGTCATCGGTGCTGGTAAATCTTCTCGTGGATCACGACCTGGTTTTTGCAAAGCTTCTACAATATCTCGCACCGTCGGTACACCAGCCTCTAGTTGTTGTGCCAAGGCCTCCACATCTACGGCTTGTAACTTCTCTTTCGCTTTGGCAAGCGTCTCTTTATTGCGCAAATCTTCCAAGGTCATACCTAAGTGTGCTAGTACCCCTTGAGCCACCGCATAGGACTCTGGATGCACTGGTGTAGCATCTAATGGGTTTTCCCCTTTACCAATGCGCAAGAAACCCGCGCATTGCGTAAACGCAGCCGGACCTAAACGGGCTACTTTCAACAATTGCTTACGACTAGTAAAAGCTCCATGTTCCTTGCGATACGCAATAATATTGTTCGCCACTGTATTGGAAATACCAGATACATGTTTCAAAATCGCTGGAGATGCTGTATTAAGCTCTACCCCTACATGGTTCACCACTGTTTCTACCACTTGATCCAAAGTAGCGCCCAATTGTTTTTGATTCACATCATGTTGGTATTGACCGACACCAATTGATTTTGGATCAATCTTCACAGATTCCGCCAATGGGTCTTGTACACGGCGTGCAATGGATACGGCCCCACGAATCGATACATCTAGGTCTGGCAATTCTTCGATGGCCAATTTAGATGCGGAATACACAGAAGCGCCTGCTTCATTTGTGATAATATAATGGCAATCTAACTGCTCTTCTGTAATCATTTTAGATGTAAATTGTTCTGTTTCATAAGACGCTGTACCATTACCAATAGAAATCAATGTCACTCCATACTGGCGGATTTTCTTCGCTAATTCGCGCTGTGCACGCTCTGCTGCCTTATCACCATTGGTTAAGTAATACGCCCCATAATCTAGCACATTCCCTTCACGGTCGATGATGGCCATTTTACAACCTGTACGGTATCCAGGGTCCAAGCCCATAATAACATGGCCCGCCAAGGGAGCTTGCAACAATAGACTACGCAAGTTTGTGCCAAACACTTTGATGGCTTGCTCTTCTGCTTGCTCTGTCATAGTATTTCGTGTTTCACGCTCTAAAGACGGATACAATAAACGCTTATATCCATCAGCAATAGCATCAGCAATATACGAATGCTCTACCCTTGCAGTACCTTGTACAGTGTCTACCATATATTGAATAAACGTTTCATCCGGCACCACAAAACCAACTTTTAAGGCACCCAAGTTTTCCCCTCGGTTCATCGCTAATACACGATGGGACGGAACTTGACGAATCGGCTCTTGGTATTCTTCATTATATTGCAAGAAACCTTGATTTACTTCTTCTTCGCCTACTAACTCCGTTTTCATATGTCCTGTTTCCCACATAGCTTTGCGCAAGTATTGACGGATATCTGCTCGTTCACTCGCTTCTTCCGCTACAATATCCATCGCTCCTTGTAAAGCATCTTCCACAGTAGGAACTTCTTCATTAAGGTACTCTGCTCCCATTTGGCGTAACGCTTCTTCTGTAGCCGTTGTGAACAATGCCTGTGCTAACGGTTCCAAACCCCTGTCTCTCGCCATAGACGCACGAGTTCGTTTTTTCGGACGGAACGGCAAATACAAGTCTTCTAATTCTTGCAATTTCATCGCTTTCCCAATTGCTGCGGAAAATTCCTCCGTCAATTTGCCCTGTTCCTCAATAGACTTAGTGACTTCTTCTTTTCGTTGTAACAAATTGCGCAAATACTTCACTCGTTCTTCAATGTCGCGCAATTGTTCATCCTTTAATTCTTCCGTATTTTCTTTTCGATACCGTGCAATAAATGGCACCGTATTCCCCTCATCTAATAAGGTGATGGCCGCTTCTACTTGATGCGGTTTTACCCCCAATTCTTGGGCTATCACTACATGTATTTCCATTCTATTTCCGCCTTTCATAGGTTACAAAATCATAGGCCAACTCATCTTGTCCTGCGCCTGGTATGCGCTCAATCTCCATCCATTTGGGCTTTCTATGCTCCGTAAATAATACATCCCCTGTGAAAGCTTTCTGTAACTCCGTCACATACAAACGATCTGCATAGGGTGCCATGCTAGCGTACACTTGAGCACCTCCAATACAGTACGCCAAGTCTAAGTCCTTGGCGGCCTCTGCCGCTTGCTCTGGACTGTGAAAGACTTTCACTCCTTCATAAGGAGGTATATAATCCAATTGCGATGTAATCACCCAATGTTCACGATTAGGTAACAAAAACGGCAAAGACTCTAATGTCTTCCGTCCCATGATGATGACATGTCCAGTAGTGCGCTTTTTAAAATATGCTAAATCTTCTGGAATACGCCAAATCAGTTGATTGTCTTTCCCGATCACACCATTCTCAGCTACTGCTACAATCATTGCTAGCATAGAGTCCTCCTATCTATCATAGGACATACTACTAGACTATATCCTATCTATAACAATTTGAAATATGATATATAAAATCATAGCCCATTCCCAAAGTCAACCAATTCCCTATATACACCATATATGTAAACTAGGTACACTCTATCTATGTATGCTTAAACCGCCACGGTCATAGACAATTTCCCTAAATGCTCATAGCCTTCTAGGGTAATATCTTCTGGCGTAAATTCATAGAAATTTTTGACATCTGGGTTTAATCGTAACACTGGAGCCTCTAAGGCTTCATGTTTACGTTCTAATTGGGTCCTCATAGCCTCTACATGATTCTCATAAATATGCGCATTATTAATAACATGCGTGAATTGTCCCGGCTGTAATCCAGATACTTGGGCAATCATATGCACTAAGGCTGCATACTGTGCTGTATTAAAAGGCACTCCTAATCCCATATCGCCACTGCGTTGGACCAACATACAATTTAGACGACCATCTGTCACATCCCATAGCGTTTCATAGGCACATGGTTGCAACGCCATATCTGGCAAATCCTCAATATTCCATAAAGTCACAATCATGCGCCGACTTTGAGGATCCTTTTGTAGCATCTCCAATAAATTTTCTAACTGTTTATATTTAGCAATTTGGTAACCATAAGCCTTACCAATGGTCCCATCTTCACGCATCCATTCGTCCCAGACTTTCACATTCATGGCCTGCAACTGGCGCACATCATTAGATTGCAACTGCCAAATCCAAAGCAGCTCTTTAATGGCCGTTTTGAAAGCCACAAATTTTGTCGTTAAAATAGGAAATTCTTCTGCTAAATTGAATTGCATCACTTGATGCGGTAATTTATAGGTCGCAATGCCTGTGCGATTATTGGCATAATACCCATGATCTAATATATTCTCTATAATCTGCAAATATTGCGTATCTGCTAAACTCATGTATGTCTCCTTGTATACGAAACTACTCTAAACTGTATCAGCATATAGTATGTATATCTGTATTTGTATCATTATCTGTATCTGAATGCATTTGTATATCTACATTTAGATATCAAGTTGTCCATCTATAGCTATATATTGCCCTTGAACTCGGCTATGACCTTCAAAAATTCATTGCCATATTTGCGCAATTTCATATCTCCTACGCCTTTCACATTCGCCATATCCCCTAGTGTTAATGGTTCTTTGTCCACCATATCCAACAAGGTGGCGTCGGAAAATATCATAAATGGTTTCACGCCCTCTGTTTTTGAAAGTTCCAATCGATGGACACGCAGGGCCTCAAACAGGGAATTATCTTTCGTAGCTTTCGCCACCCCAGATAGATTCGCTTTCGAACGGGTCTGTAATGGTCGATGTTCACCCACTTCGATAGGCACATCTTTCACAGCGATACGCCCTGCTAGAACTTCATGACCCTGTTCTGTAACAGATACGATAGGATATTGTCCTCCTGATGACGTAATATATCCCATTGCCATCAACCGCTTAATAAACCCTTTCACATCTTTATCGGACCAACGATTGAGCTTGCTAAATACGGCCATGCGATGCAGGCGGAATTTTTCAATACGCTCCGTTCGATTTCCACAGACAATATCCGTAATCATCGTCACCCCGTATCGTTCTTCCGTATTCCAAATCGCTTGCAGCACCGCTACCGCCTCATTCGTTACATCCACAGATACCCTTGGTTCATCACAACTACTACAATGGTGACATTGATCCCAAGGCACTTGTTCCCCAAAATACGATAGCATGAATTTGCGCAAACACATCGGAGTATGACAATAATCGATCATAGCTTGTAGCATATTTCGCTCGATTCGTTGCCGCTCTGGTGGCAAATCACTTTGACTTAAAATGTATTGATGCACTGCCACATCTTGCCCATTGTAGAGTAAAATACAATCTGCATCGGCTCCATCACGACCCGCACGGCCTGCCTCTTGGTAGTAACTTTCCATATTTCGTGGCATTTGGTAATGGATCACATAGCGCACATTACTTTTATCGATGCCCATCCCAAATGCATTAGTAGCTACCATGACTTGCACTTCATCAAAGGCGTAACGATTCTGTTGGTACTTGCGTTCCTCATCAGATAAACCACCATGATAATACCCCGCTTTCACACCGTACCGCAAGAGCTCACGATAGACCTTCTCCACATTAGCACGAGTGGCGCAATACACAATACCTACATCATTGGGGTTATGCAACACATAATCTCGCACATATTCCATACGCTTGCTCTCATGGATAACGGCAAAGGCTAAATTAGGACGGTCAAATCCCGTAATATGAACGCGAGCATTTTCTAGCCCTAGTAGGCGTTTCATATCGCGCTCCACTTCTTCCGTCGCACTGGCTGTGAAAGCCCCCACCACTGGTCGCTGTGGCAAACTAGCAATAAAGGGACCTATGGCGGTGAAAGAAGGCCGGAAATCATGCCCCCACTGGGACACACAATGGGCCTCATCAATAATGACTTGACTAATCGGTAATTCTCTGAGAAATTGACAGAACCCTTCAGATTCTAGTTTTTCTGGCGCCAAGTACAACAACTTAATGCGTCCTTCACGCAAGAAATAGAGTATTTTATTTTGTTCCTCTCGGCTAAGAGTACTATTCATATACGCAGCAGGCATGCCTTGTTCTTTTAGGGTATCTACTTGGTCTTGCATCAAGGAAATCAAAGGAGAAAAGACAATGGTAATGCCCGCTTTTAACATGGCTGGTATCTGAAAGCAAATCGATTTGCCTGCCCCCGTCGGCATGATACCTAATATATCTTGGTTCTCTAATAGCGCCGTGACCGGAACCTCTTGGGCTGGCCGAAAACTAGTATACCCATAAAAATGTTGCAAGGCTCGTAATGCTCTAGCATCCATATGACCTTCCTCCTTTCTAACGTACTCATTCATCTAATTGTATCTATTTATTATACCATTTTTATAGATACCTATAAACTATTCCACCAAGAATTCTCCTTTCTTTTCCATAGTCATTAGCTATATAGGTATATGCGCACCTCATACCTAAGTATATTCTACAAAAAAATGTTGGCACTACTCCCATAGGAGTAGCCCCAACATTTTGTACTATCTGTATATAATTATAAAATATGCATTTGTTCCGATGCGTCGAACTCTGCTTGGATTTCTTTACTTGGCTCATGATCCAACAAGCTAACTACGAAGATAGCAATGGCAGAAAAGATGAAACCTGGTACGATTTCATACAAGCCGAACCAACCGAATTGTTTCCACACAAGAACGGTAATACCACCTACTAAGATACCAGCGATACACCCTTTCAGAGTCATACGTTTCCAAGTCAAGGAAATTAAAATAGCTGGACCAAATGCAGCGCCAAATCCTGCCCATGCATAGGCCACCATCGTCAAGATGTAACTCTGTGGATTCACTGCCATCACAATGGCAATAGCAGATACAATCAATACCGTAGCACGGCTCACCATAACTAGTTCACGGTCTCCTGCATCACGAGCAAACACATTGCGGTACAAATCTTGCGACACAGAAGAAGCGGTCACCAATAATTGGGCAGAGGCTGTACTCATGATCGCTGCCAATACAGCTGACCAAATCAAACCTGCCACAAATGGGTTAAATAAATGCTCGCTCATCACAAGGAATACTGTTTCTGCATCAGCATCTACTAATGGTGTTGTTAAGTACACTTTACCAACAAGACCTACTGCCACCGCAGCCAACAAGGAAATAACCACCCAAATCATGGCAATATTCGTAGCTTTTTTCAATTCTTTCGCATCGGAAATCGCCATGAAACGCACTAAGATAT
>CAUQUX010000020.1:0-12365 GCA_963521235.1 uncultured Veillonella sp.
AGAAGCGTTAAAACGTTTAGCTGAAGAAATTCATGGTATCCATATTGACTAATTACATAGTTTGATCCGAGCAAAAAGCCGTCACAGTGTTGACGGTTTTTTTGTTTCATAGAGTTTGGAGGGATAAGTAGGAGTTTTATGATTTGTGTCGAATAGTAGTAAGGCATGACCTTTATGTACAGTTAGGTCGAGATAGGTTTCGTTAGCTATAAGGAGGAGAGAAACATGTTATTATACGCAACGCAAATGCCAGTAGCCCGAGGACTTTCAGAAGATGAGTTTATACAAGTCGTCATAGACTGGGCACAGTCAGAACAAGTCAATCGAGTGTATCGTCACATATGGGGAGATGCACATCCACAGTTACAGGATATGGTGTGGGATGACACTATGTCATCGATCACATGGGGAGATGAGTCGCTTAGTCTATGCATACAACGAACCAAACAGGTAGTAGCTGCTCGATCTGCCATTGTGATTCAGGTAGGGAAATATGTGCTAGACTTCGTGTTCCAAGAGCGGGAACATTATGTGACCATGTCCGTCCATGGTGAGGGGCAACCAGTGGACAAAGAACATTTCTTACCAGTTTTAGCCGGTGATTTTTGCCGATTCCTAATAGATGCAGGAAAAGGAGGGATTGATAATAATCTTCGCATGCTAGGCACACCTCGGTATGTGGATAATCCTGCCCGTCATATTCATAAGGTGTTAGACGGAGATACACAATGCAAACTGCCGATTGTGATGGTCACATTGTCAAAATCTGGGGAATTGCCATTAGATGCAGATGATTTAGCGATGAGCACATTAGGGTTAGCTCATGTCATTGTGGTGCCTAGTGATAATGGTAAAATTAATGAAAGTTTAGCTCTTTGGGGGACGAATAAAGAACGGATGAAACATGTGTTCATCTTCTTCCCATCGGATGCGTACGGCAAGAAAGCGCCTCAACTTATTTCGATTGACAAAAATGGTAATCATGCTATTGAGTCCTGTGTGGCAGCTTTGCAATATCATTCTCGTTTACGCCCAATGGATTCTTTGCAAACATGGGATGGCGTGACGATTGCCAAGTTACAAGAGCAAATGAAAGCATTACAAGAGCCGGCTGTAGAAGAACCAATTGTCATGACTACAGAGGAAACACCGCATAGCTACTCTGGTACTGTGCCTGAAGTAGAAGATATAGTAGAGACTGAGGAAGTAATAGATGTCATTCCAATGGATACGATGAGTGCTGATTTAGAAGCAGCCAATGTGGAACAAATTAGTGGAGCCTGTGGGGAAATGTTAACCCAATTGGTCAAAAATAGTCGAAAAGAAGGCGTTTTTGATGTGCCACAGATGTTACAAATTACAGCAGGTATGACATTGATGCGCTTACTTCGCATGCATCATAAAGAAGTGCATGATCGTGTATTCGAAACGACACCGATACTAAAACGAGGCGTAATTAAAGGTTCACGGTATACTAAAGTTGGCTCCGTTGAGATGATAGAAAAAGTGAACACTGTTATGGAGCGGTGGGGTATCATTTGGACACGCCAAGATGCGTATGACTTAGTAGATGGGGAATTAATCCCACTTCGGGCGATTTGCGGAGAAGACAGTGTATTTCCTTGGAATACAAAACATTCGGAATCATTAGAAACCATTGAACACCCTTCTATATTTGTAATGGCGCAAGCCTTGCGAGAAGGAGCTCCTGCTCCCGTGTGTACAGCCTATGCTAAGAGTGTGGCAAAATTAGTATACCGAGATGAACAATTAGCTGAATTAGAAGCAGAGCAAGCGCTTCAAGAGGAAGCACGACAAGAACAGTTGCGGTTGGAAGAAGAACGAAAAGAACAACTGCAACGAGAACGTGAAGAAGCACAGAGAAAAGCAGAACTTGAAGCGGCAGAGAAAGCTTGCACACTTTCACCAGCAGAAGTGAAAAGTTTGTTAGCGAAGTTGAAAGAATTAGAGGACGAAAACGAATCCTTACGAGAAGCCTACACATCCTTGGAAGATAAAAATGAAGAGTTGTTAGAAGAAAATAATGAATTGCACAAGGAAAATAAACAATTGCGCATCGATTATGACCGCTTATTAGAAGAATTGGAAGACCATACGGATCCAGATGCACCAGATGTGGTACAAACACCGCATGGCGTGGCGTACACCGATGAACAAGGCAATTTGTATATGTCCAAAGTGGGACGATTGTTTGAAGGTGATGAATTGGATGATGATGTGCCAGAAGGGGAATTTATCTTGCTCCGAGGGGCAGAAAAAGATTTATACCCTCATGAGGTGCGTGATTTAGTGCTGGATATGTTGGCAGATTACAAGAAATTATGTGCGCCAAATTCTCGCCGTGAACATGTTATCCAAGATTTGTTAGAAGCGAACCATTTTAACAACTCCATCCGTAAACGCCGTGAAGAGTTGAAAAAGAAAATCCGTACGTACCGTAAAATGGATTCCAGCTTTGAATCCTACTTGCGTAGCATCGGTTTCCATGTTACTGGCAAAGGAAAACATTATAAATGGACCTACTTTGATGATCCACGATATGTTATTACAGCAGGCAAGACCATCAGTGATGGTTGGTGTGCAGGGTTGAATATCTATTCCGTTATCGAACGATTGATGTTGTAGTCCATACATATGGCGCAGAGAAAGCGTATAGAATCATATAAAAGTATATAAAAAGAGGAAAGTTGATTTGCATCAGCTTTCCTCTATTTTATTTGGAGCTGATTAGTTACAACTCCTGTTAGTTAAAAGGATCTATTTTGTAGTAGGTTGTTATTTATTTACCCCTTCTTGTAAGGCTTGTAAGTAGCCTTTGACAGGGTTGATATCGTTTTTGCTACATTGTAGGAAATGGGCTAAAATACATTCCAAGGTATTTTCTGAATACGATTGTAACTCCCCAGTCATGTAGGTTTCCACCGATGTATGGGTCATGGAATTATCTTTTGATTGAATAGGACGATGATGTGTGTCATAGCCAGGCATTTCTGCTTGGATCTCTAATTCCCACTTCATATATAGCGCCATAATGGCAGTCACTAAGGACAATTTTGTGTTAGATATAGGTGGTAATTTATCTTTGATGGTTAAAAACTCATCGGGATGAGTGGCTTCCATCATATATCCGTACTTGAAAGTCACCAGGTTATGCCCTTTCATGCGTGCTACTTCTAAATCGTGCAAATAAGATTGCAATACTGGTGTGGAATACATAGACCAATAGGCATGGCGCGATACGATGAAGTTAGCCATTTGATCCTGGCAAGGAGAGCGATAGCCTACATTTTGTGTACTGGTGAAGAGAGGCCATTCTTGTTGAATGATGGAAATGATTAAATCGTCTTTCATAATTGAACTCCTATTCTACCCAAGAATCTTCTCCACGGAGAAGTGGATCTTGAATACGTTGAATGACTTCTTTAGCTTGATAGGTTAAGAAATCAATGGGACTTGTGCTTAAGCCATTGCGTTGCAGTTCTTGAATAATGGCGTTGCATAAGCGATCAATGTGGGATTTTGTATCTGTAATCGGTGCGTCTAGTAATTCTGCAATCCCATGTTTAACCATGTTTCCTAAGATAGGAAGATTACAGCTGTGGCGATAGAGCCATTTGTAGAATGGAGCATAGGATTTGTTCAATAAATGCACGAGTAGCATGTAGTGATGGATAAATTGATGTAATGCTAAACTTGCGGCAATGGAGTCACCACGCTGTAACATACGAGGTAAGTTATATTGTCCAGACTGTGCTAGTTGGTTTAATTCATAGGCGATTTTACGGAGGCGAATATCCTCTGGATAGTAGGCCAATAGTCGCTGACGAATATGTGTGAAGGATCCAAAATTATCTAGGAAGACTTCACCATTGGTGGCTGTGCATAACAAGTCTTGTGGGATACGGCGAAATTCTTTTTCACATTGAGGTCCTTCAGGATACAGTGTATAACGCTTGTAAAAGTCGGAAATACTTTCAATTTGTACTGTACCATAAGCATAGTTCTTAAAGTAGGACTGAAGGCGATCTTTATTAGCAGTATAGGTATCAGCTGGCAAGAATAGCTGACATCGCTTGGTAAAATCGTGGTCTTCAGAGATAGTATCATCAAATCCTAAACATTCTGATCCTGTACCGACAAGAGCCAAGCACATATGGGGCACTAGGTTAGGTAGATTGAGTTCCATATCTTGTGCCACTTGATGCGCTAGTTCTCTTCCTAGTTCTAGACCTGTTTGGCGATAACAGGGTGCCTCTTGTTGCAGTGTTTTGATGAGGTCTTTTACATAGTCAAGATTGTGCAATACTGATTGATAGGCTTGGCTTTCTACACCGTAATTATGTTTCACGATGGGCAGAGCTTCTCGATATAAATTGAGAGCCACATCGTAGTGATGCTGTTCCATTTCATAGTCGGCCCGATTATTCAACACAGCTGCATACATAGGGTGTTCTGTACCTACCTCACGACGCAAAATGTAGGCAGCCTTATCTAGATAGACTTGAGGCGAAAGTTCTCGTGCTCCCTTTATGTGTTTGCTAATTTCATACAAATTATTGTAGCTAATGGCTAGGGGAACTTGATACTCCGTAGGCTCCAATAGGCGGACCGCTTCCAACTGCAATTCATGAGCTGTTTCGTAGTTGTTTGTATCACGATAGAGAAGAGATAAATTATTGAGCAATCCAATATAGGCGTAGGATGTATCTCCAACGGATTGGAAAATGTCTTTTGCTTTCAATAGATGTGTTTCTGCTTCGTAATAGGATTTTTTCTCGCGGTATGTATTGCCTAGATTGATCAAAATTGTTGCATATGTTTGAGGAGTATAGGTATCGCTCTGTTCGTAGAGACGCAAGGATTCATCGATGGCGGCAATGGCGTCATCATAGCGCCCTACATTACGTAGAGATCCACTATATTCATTTAATATTTCAATCAGTTTTTTGTCATTCTTTTGGGACCGGCACATGTGAATGGCTTTTTCTAAATAGTCGATCATACCTTGTTCATTGCCTTGTCGCCAAAGTGTATGTGCTTGTTTTAGTAAAGACTGAATGGATTCCATAGAACCTCCTATAATAAGGTAAGTAATTCTGATGAAGGGTCTGAAATATGGGCGTAGCTGACAATTTCTTTTGGATACAATTGTGAAAGTTCCTCTTCAATGGCTTTTAAATCACTATAGGAAGCAGAGATGGTAAGAATACTTTTACCACATAAACCGATTCCAATTTGAAGACCCAGTAATTGCACCTGATGATGCCAAGCTACGTGATTAGCTAGATGAAAGATAGCTACTGATGTGCTACATTCATAGATACCTAGGTGAGAGACGGTAGGTATTTTTTGTTTGTGCTGAAATGTGGAGAGCACATCGGGGTGGAGTCCCGTAATAGTTTTATACTGAATCTGTTTTTCAGATCCTAAGATGAGTTCGATTTGTTGTATCACATCGGTATCTGCAATCAGTACAAAGAAAGCTTTGCCAGGACATATACGGTAATGTTTGACAAAAGAGATGGGATAGTCTTTCAATAACCGATCTAAAAGAGCAAATCCAGCTGCGATACGATTAGTTTCCCAAAGACATATAGCCGTGTGCGATGTCATGGTAATCACCTCCTGCATATAATTACTTTCAGTATAAAGAGAAATATAGTGGACGGCAATAGACGAAAGAAAAGAGGTGTCTATACTACCGCGATTAAGTTTGAATATTACCAAGCTATGATGAAATCACATAGGAAATATGATAATTTTAAAAGAGAAGATGATAACCGAATAAATTTTACAAACAAATAGAGGTTTGTATTTTACAAAAATTGGATTGTAAATTCTTATTAGTTAGACTCTGAAATATGATACTATTTTCTTAACAAGCATGCACAGTATTCCATTTTCGCATAATTGGAAAGAGGCATGAGATATTTTTATACGTTGTAAGGAGGTTAACACATGCTAGAACGAGGATTTAGTAAACCAACAGAACGAATTGAAAAGTTGAGAAAAGTAATTATTGATGCTGTGCCACAGGTCGAATCAGAACGTGCAGTCTTAATTACAGAATCCTATAAGGAAACCGAAGGTCAGCCTACGATTATCCGCCGTGCTAAAGCTGTTGAAAAAATCTTTAACGAGTTGCCAGTTACAATCCGTGATAATGAACTTGTAGTTGGTTCTATCACAATCAACCCACGCTCCACAGAAATTTGCCCAGAGTTCTCCTACGATTGGGTAGAAAAAGAATTCCATACTATGCATAAACGTATGGCCGATCCATTCGAAATTTCTGAAAAAGTACAACATGAATTGCATGAAGCTTTCAAATATTGGGAAGGCAAAACAACTCACTCCTTAGCAGATTCCTATATGGAACCAGATACAAAAGATTGTATCGCTAATGGTGTATTCACAGTAGGTAACTATTTCTTCGGTGGTGTAGGCCACGTAAACGTAGACTACGGTAAAATCTTAGCAAAAGGTTTCCGCGGTGTATTAGAAGAAACAATTACAGCATTACATGCACTAGACGAAGATGATCCTAGCAGCATTAAGAAAAAACAATTCTACAATGCAGTTATTATCTCCTACAATGCAGCTATTCGATTTGCACATCGCTATGCTGAAAAAGCTCGTGAATTAGCAAATCAAACATCTTGCCCAACTCGTAAAGCAGAATTACAACAAATCGCTGCTAACTGTGATCGAGTACCTGAATTCGGCGCTCGTAACTTCTGGGAAGCATGTCAATCTTTCTGGTTCTTACAAATCATGGTTCAAATTGAGTCCAATGGTCACTCCATCTCCCCAGGCCGTTTCGACCAATACATGTATCCATACTTAAAAGATGATCCAATTGATCGCGTAAAAGCACAAGAATTAGTGGACTGCATCTGGGTTAAATTGAACGACATCAACAAAACTCGTGATGAAATCTCTGCACAAGCATTCGCTGGTTATGCAGTATTCCAAAACCTTTGCGTAGGTGGTCAAGATTCTGAAGGTAAAGATGCAACAAACGAAGTATCTTACATGTGTATGGAAGCAGTAGCGCACGTTCGCTTACCAGCTCCATCCTTCTCTGTACGTGTACATCAAAATGCTCCAATGGAATTCTTATATCGCGCTTGCGAAGTATCCCGTTTAGGCTATGGCGTTCCAGCATTCTACAATGACGAAGTTATCATCTTGGCTCTTGTATCTCGTGGCGTAGCATTAAAAGATGCTCGTGACTACTGTATCATTGGTTGTGTTGAACCACAAGCGGGCCATCGTACTGAAGGTTGGCATGATGCGGCATTCTTCAATATCGCAAAAGTTCTTGAAATTACTCTTAACAACGGACGTTGTAAAGGCAAACAATTGGGACCTAAAACTGGCGAGTTAGAAGAATTAGATACTATGGATAAATTGTTGGCAGCATACCAACAACAAATGGAATACTTCGTTCGTCACTTAGCAAAAGCTGACAACGCTGTTGACTACGCTCATATGGAACGCGCTCCATTGCCATTCATGTCTGCGATGGTTGATGATTGTATCAAACGCGGTAAATCTTGCCAAGAAGGCGGCGCGATCTACAACTTCACAGGACCTCAAGCATTCGGTGTTGCTGACGCAGGTGACTCCTTATATGCAATCCAAAAAAATATTTTCGAAGACAAACGCTTTACATTAGCTGAATTGCGTGAAGCATTAGAAGCTAACTTTGGTTATAGCGATAGCGCAGCTCCAATTTGCACTCCATCTATTCCAGAATCTACATTAGATGAAGCTCAAATCTATGAAGCAGTTAAGAAAATCTTATCCTCCACAGGATCTATCGACATTGCTACATTGGAATCTCATTTGAAACAAGGTACTGGCACAGGTACAAGCTGTGGATGCAAATCACAAGCTGATCCAAGCAAATATGCAACTATCCGCAATATTTTGAAAAATACTGATTCCTTCGGTAATGATATTGAAGAAGTAGACCAATTTGCATATCGTTGCGGTAAAATCTACTGTAATGAAGTGGATAAATACATGAACCCTCGTGGTGGTCAATTCCAAGCTGGTATCTACCCAGTATCCGCTAACGTATTGTTCGGCAAAGACGTAGCTGCATTACCAGATGGACGTTTAGCAACTGAACCATTGGCTGACGGTGTATCCCCTCGCCAAGGTAACGACGTAAACGGTCCTACAGCGGCTTCCAACTCCGTAGCGAAATTAGACCATGCGCAAGCATCTAATGGTACATTGTACAACCAAAAATTCACACCAGCTGCGGTAGGTGGCGAACAAGGCTTGAAAAACTTCGTATCTATCATTAAGAGCTTCTTTGATAAAAAAGGTAGCCATGTTCAATTCAACGTTGTAGATAAACAAACATTGTTAGATGCACAAGAACATCCAGAAGATAACCAAGACTTGATCGTTCGTGTAGCAGGTTACAGTGCTCACTTCGTAACATTGGCTAAAGAAGTACAAGACGATATTATTAATCGTACAGAACATGAAATGTAGGTACATAATATAAAGGATAAGTTCGTATGGAATCAGTAGATTATAGTGTACAAGGCACTGTATTTGATATTCAACGCTTTTCCATTCACGATGGACCAGGAATCCGGACAATCGTATTTTTGAAAGGCTGTCCATTACGATGTAAATGGTGTTCTAATCCAGAATCACAGCAGTATTATCCTGAAGTAGTGTATCGAAAACAACTCTGTATTGGTTGTAAAGCTTGTCAGGCAGTTTGCCCTAAACAGGCCATTGCCGATAGCAACCCGTATTGGATCGACCGTACACTCTGCGACAACTGTTCAGAGTGTACCATGGTCTGTCCGACCAGTGCACTTTCCATGAAAGGTAAGTTGATGACCGTTGAACAAGTGGTGCGGGAATTGAAAAAAGATGCAACGCAGTATTTCCGTTCTAATGGCGGCATCACCTTATCTGGTGGAGAGGCATTGACACAACCAAAGTTTGCTAAAGAAATCTTTAAAGCTTGTAAAGCACAAGGATGGCATACCGCAATAGAAACAGAAGGGTATTATGACACAAAGATTGTAGAAGAGATTATGCCGTACATCGACTTAGTTCTACTAGATATCAAAAGCGTTAATCCAGAGCAGCATAAAAAGTTCACTGGTGTGGATAACGCAAGAATCAGAGAGTCGGCCAAAGTCATACAGTCTATCACAAATACAACAGTGCGTGTTCCTACGATTCCTGGGTTTAATGCGAGCGAAGAAGATATTCGTGGCATAGCAGAATTTGTGAAGGAAAATATGCCTAATGTTCATGACATACACTTGTTGCCATATCACAATTATGGGCAAGGGAAATATGAATTATTGGGACGTGAATATGAATTAGAGAATACACCAAAGATTCCAGAAGAAGAAATGGAAACGTATAAAAAAATAGTAGAATCATATGGTTTAAACTGTATTATTGGTGGTTAGGAGGTACTATGGATACAGCATTATTAGAAAAAGTGATGGGTCAAGTATCAGAAGAGCTTGGCATTAAAAAGCCGCAAGGCACAACAGCAGGGTCCATCGGAGTTACTGAATTTGTAGGGACTGCAATGGGCGATACAATTGGTCTTGTGATTGCCAGTGTGGATCCGTTATTAACAGAAACAATGGGATTGGGAAAATTCAAATCCATCGGTATTATCGGCGGTCGTGTAGGCGCAGGCCCACAAATTATGGCTGTGGATGATGCTATCAAAGCAACGAATACTGAAATTATTACAGTAGAGTTGCCTCGCGATACTAAAGGTGGCGCAGGTCATGGTTCCTTGATCTATATCGGCGCTCATGATGTATCCGATGCTCGTCGAGCTGTTGAAATTGCATTAGAAGCTGTTCCAAAATACTTTGGAGATGTATACGCTAATGATGCAGGTCACTTGGAATTCCAATACACAGCACGGGCAAGCTATTGTTTAGAAGCCGTATTCAACACTCCATTAGGTAGATCTTTTGGTATGGTATGTGCAGGTCCAGCAGCAATTGGTGCCGTACTTGCGGATACAGCAGTGAAATCTGCCAATGTAGAAGTTGTTTCCTACGCATCCCCTAAATCTGGTACAAGTTTCTCTAACGAAGTGATCTTAACATTCTCTGGAGACTCTGGTGCGGTTCGTCAAGCTGTGAAAGCAGCTCGTGAAGTGGGTATTAAATTGCTTGGTGCTTTAGGTGATACACCTACATCGAGTACAACACCATACATTTAATAGGTTAGTATAGAAACATAGGAGGATATTATGGTTTCAGATGCATTAGGAATGGTAGAAACAAAAGGTTTAGTAAGTGCGATTGAAGCAGCAGATGCTATGGTAAAAGCTGCTAACGTAAACTTAGTAGGCTATGAAAAAATTGGTTCTGGATTAGTAACTGTTATGGTTCGTGGTGATGTTGGTGCAGTAAAAGCAGCTGTTGAAGCTGGTGCAGTAGCAGCTCGTGCAGTAGGCGAAGTTGTATCCTTACACGTTATCCCTCGTCCTCACATCGATACAGAACGTATTATTCCAACTCTTAAAGCGTAATGTAGCGTGGCATATGAGGCATCGTCCTTATATGCCACTACTTTAGAGGAGGCACTATGAAAGATAGAGACCTATCTAGGCTCCTAGAAGACATGGTGGCACGTATTTTAGCAGAACAATCTCATGAACAAAGTGTAAGAAAATTATATGTTGTCTTTGATGAACAGTGGCATCATGAAAATTATGCGCTGGCAAATCAACTGACTACATGTGACTTCAAACAAGTTCATGCTATTGTTCCTAAGAACGGTGATCCAGAAATGGAACGCCGAGTGAAAGAAATTCATCCTTTTCTTATGCAATATCCCTATGGAGAGGAACCAGCTTTCACAGAACACGATTGCATAGTATTACCTTATATAGGAAGAAATGATGTCATTCATATTGCGTTAGGCTATAGTCAATCGGATCTATCGGAAGTGGTAAAGAAAGCTTTTACAGCAGGTGCTAGTATCTATGTACTGCCAACATCCATAGAGCCTTTATCAGGAAAAGAACCAGGTCCCTACCAACAGATGGTGCAAGGGTACTATCAAAAAATATTTGAATTAGGGATACGATACATAGACCATATTCGTCATATGAATTGAGTCCTATGAGATAGGAGTAAGCATGTATTTAGCAAAAGTGATTGGTAATGTTGTAGCAACGAAAAAAAGTGATACCCTATTAGGATATAAGCTGATGATTGTACAGCCTGTCGATGCATCGCTTTCGCCAGCTCATAGAGAACAAGTAGCAGCTGATTTTGTAGGAGCTGGTGTAGGTGAATATGTGTTAGTTGGAACGGGGTCTTCAGTAAGAGTGGAAGAGAACCGAAAAGGGGCTACCATAGATTTAGCAATCATTGGTATTGTAGACTCTGTTGTTATTTAGTAAGGAGGCAAAATATGGGAACCCAAGGGGGGATATTTTCCTCAGTAACACAGGTTGTGCATGCATCAAAACAAGCATTTCACATCTATCAAAAGTTGAGCCTACGGGAACGGAAGCAATTGATTCAAGCTATCCGTGAAGGATTGCGAGGCTATTGTCTAGAATTTGCCACACTAGCTTGTGAAGAAACAGGTATGGGAAAAGCGGAAGATAAGGCCATTAAGATTAAACTTGCTTTAGAAGAAACGCCAGGCCCAGAAAACTTGATTACAGGAACTACGCAAGGGGAAAATGGAATTGTCTTAACAGAACCATTTCCATATGGTGTTGTATGTGCGATACATCCAAGTACCAATCCTTGTGAGACGTTGATCAACAATACAATTAGTTTGTTGTCAGCAGGAAATGTAGTGATTCATTGTCCACATCCAAGAGCTATGGAAGTATCTAAATATATTACGAAAGTGATGAACAAAATTATTTTAGATAAATTTGGCATATGTAACTTGATTACTACACCAGATACTTGTTCCTTATCATATCTTAATGAAATAATGAATCATCCTGATGTGGAATTAATTTTGTCTACCGGTGGGTCAGATGCAGCTAGAAGTGCATTGGCCTGTGGTAAAAAAGTCATTTCAGCAGGTCCAGCGAACCCTACATTTGTGGTAGATGAAACGGCTGATATCGATCGGGCGGCGTATTGCATTCACAAAGGTGCATCCTTCGATCACAATATTACTTGTACATCGGAGAAAAATGTCATTATTGTGGAATCCGTATTACCGGCATTTCGAACGGCTTTAGAACGACTCAATGTGTATTATGTGGATTCAGTAGGAGAAATGTTGCAATTATCGAAGATTCTCTTGACTGAAGATATGGAAGTGAATCGTCAATATGGCGGTAAATC
>CAUQUX010000021.1:0-12173 GCA_963521235.1 uncultured Veillonella sp.
CGTTCATATAACCACTTCATAACCTAACCCATTAAGGGAATTTAGGGAATTGTTTAAAATTAGGTTTACGTTTTTCTTTAAACGCATCGCGACCTTCTTTACCTTCATCAGTTGTGTAGAACAATAAAGTCGCATCCCCTGCAAATTGTTGTAAACCAGCCAAACCATCTGTATCCGCATTGAAGGAAGCTTTCAAGAAACGAAGTGCCATTGGAGATAATTGAAGAATTTCTTCACACCATTTCACTGTTTCTGCTTCTAATTGATCAAATGGAACTACTGTATTTACAAGGCCCATATCTAAGGCTTCTTTTGCAGAATATTGACGGCATAAGAACCAGATTTCACGAGCTTTTTTATGGCCCACTAAACGTGCCAAGTATCCAGCACCGTAACCAGCATCAAAGGAACCTACACGAGGACCTGTTTGACCAAATTTTGCATTTTCAGAGGCAATAGAAAGGTCACATACGATGTGTAATACATGACCACCACCAATAGCAAAACCGTTAACCATAGCAATAACAGGTTTTGGAGTGATGCGGATTAAATGTTGTAAATCCAACACGTTTAGACGAGGAATCTTGTCATCCCCCACATAACCGCCATCTCCACGAACACGTTGGTCACCACCAGAGCAGAATGCTTCTTTATCTTCTCCCTGACCATGATTAGCACCAGTCAAGATGATAACGCCCACTTCTGCATCTTCACGAGCAATGGTAAACGCATCAATTAATTCCATTACTGTTTTAGGACGGAATGCATTACGCACTTCAGGACGATTAATTGTAATTTTAGCAATCCCATTATATGTTTCGTAAATGACATCTTCATAATTACGATCTAATACTTTCCAATCGAATTGACTCATAGTTACCTCCAAAATGATTAGCTATTGTCTATAAAATCTAAAGAATATTATACCAAATCTAATAATAAATTTATAGCACCTCTACATACTTGGTACAGCTCGATGTGCCATAGCCACAGCAATTTCATCTAAATGTAATACACCAACACCTAAATAGATGGCTACACTTAAATGTTCTTGGCTTCGTGCAATCCCTACTTTACCGCCTACATTGAGGCCTACACATTTATTTTTGATTTGCTCTAAGGCTTGTGCAGTAGCGCCCACCACAGCGCCTTTGCTAACATGATCATCTTGAATCAATCCTTGTCGGTCCGCTGCTACTACGGCCCGTTCAATGATTTTAGGAATAATCTCTGTGAAAGCTCCTCCAAAATCCACAGCACACGTATGAATCCCTTTCTCTTCAAACTCTTTTCGCAATGCCATCTCTTCAGCTCGGCTTTCAGAGATTGCCACATGCAATGCAGCTCGTCCTACGCCAATACTTGTTTTTTCCATACGATTTGTCTCCTATTAGAACATTGTATATCCCTAAGTATACCGTAAATTAAGATATGTTACCATATAATTTTATAACTACCTTTTACATACTATATTCTTAATCACGACAGTGTAAAATGTTTTGTGTACGCATGGTTGGTTCGTAATAAAAAAGAACTAAACTTCTTTAAGATGTAAGTGTCAAATAAAAATCACAGAATAGGATATAAAGGATAGTATCAGCACGTAATTCTGTTATACATAGGAGTTACCTTAGAATACATTACTATTAGTTACCCACAGCCTCTACCATAGAACGAACGTACTTATATAATTCTTCTTCACCATTAGAGCCCCATTCACCTATTTGTTTTACAATAGCACTGCCTACGATGGCACCATCAGATAATGACGCCATGGCTTTTGCTTGGTCAGGTGTGGAAATGCCAAAACCAACTGCCACTGGAATATCTGTGTATTGACGAATTTGTTCTACAATGCTACCAATGTCTGTTTTAATGTCACTGCGCATACCTGTTACACCAAGAGATGACACACAATACACAAAGCCTTCTGCTTGACTAGCAATCTCCTCAATCCGTTGCTCTGAGGTAGGTGCAATTAAGGAAATCACAGAAACTCCATGATCTTTTGCTTGATGGGATAATTCTTGTTTTTCTTCCAAGGGACAGTCTGGCACAATGACACCTTGGATGCCCACTTCTTCACAGCGTGTCATGAAGCTTTCAACACCATACACATAGATAGGGTTCAAATAGGTCATGAACACAAGAGGAATGGTCAATGCATCTGTACCAGTGCGTAAACGTTTTACCATATCAAATATATCATCTGTCGTAACACCTGTGGATAGAGCACGCTCACTGGCGGCTTGAATGACAGGTCCTTCTGCTACAGGATCTGAAAAAGGAATGCCAATTTCAATCAAACTGGCCCCCGCCTTCGCCATAGTACGAATATATTTCTCTGTGCTATCAATCCCTTGATCACCAGCTGTAATGAAAGGGATAAATGCTTTCTTTCTGAAAGCTTCTGCTATTGTTATCTTATTCATGTAAGTTCACCCCTCTGTATCTCGCCATAGCGGCTACGTCCTTATCACCACGCCCCGATAAGCAAATGATGATACTTTCATCAGGACCTAACGTAGGTGCCAATCGCATAGCATGTGCTACGGCATGAGCACTTTCAATAGCTGGAATAATGCCCTCCATACGAGACAGATATTCAAAAGCATCCACTGCCTCATCGTCTGTTATGGGCACATATTGAGCACGGCCACTGTCATGTAAATAGGCATGCTCTGGACCTATTCCTGGATAATCTAAACCTGCTGAAATAGAAAATACTGGTGCGATTTGTCCATAGGAATTTTGACAGAAGTAAGATTTCATACCATGGAAAATACCTACTGTACCTTTTGTCATTGTAGCTGCATGTTCTTCTGTATCAACTCCTTTGCCAGCCGCTTCACAACCGATGAGTTGTACGTCTTCATCCGGAATGAAGTGATAGAACATACCAATGGCATTACTACCGCCACCAACACAAGCTAATACGGCAGCAGGTAATTTACCTTCTTTTTCTAAAATTTGCTCCCGTGCCTCACGACTGATAATGGACTGGAAGTCACGTACCATCATAGGGAACGGATGAGCCCCCATAACAGATCCTAACACGTAGTGGGTGTCTGCCATTCGATTGGTCCATTCCCGCATCGTTTCAGATACAGCATCTTTCAATGTACCAGTACCAGATGTAACAGGATGTACCTTAGCACCTAATAGTTCCATACGGTATACATTTAACGCTTGTCGTTCACAGTCTTCTTGGCCTATGAAAATTTCACATTCCATGCCCATTAAAGCAGCTACTGTGGCAGTGGCTACACCATGTTGACCGGCCCCCGTTTCTGCAATGACTCTGGTTTTACCCATTCGTTTAGCCAGTAACATTTGACCTAACACATTATTTAATTTGTGCGATCCTGTATGATTTAAGTCTTCCCGTTTTAAATAAATTTTAGCCCCGCCCAAATCTTTTGTCATTTGTTCTGCAAAATATAGTAAGGAAGGACGTCCGGTATAGGATACATGTAAATCTTCTAATTCCTTAATAAATTCAGGATCATTTTTATACATTTCATAGGCTGCTTCCAGTTCAATGATGGCATTCATTAATGTTTCAGGCATGAATTGTCCACCAAATTCGCCAAAATAGCCATGGCGATGTGTTGTCATAGTCTATCTCCTCTTCTATCTATTACTGTTTTAATTAATTGTGACATAGTTCTAATTGTACTGGCATCTTTTTGTCCATTTGTTTCTAAGCTACTACTCATATCAAGTCCATAGGGCTGCAGTCGACGAATAGCACGAGCTACATTGTGTAATCCAATGCCTCCTGCTAAATAGTAAGGCATCTGTATATCTTCTAACAGTGACCAATCTACCATTTGACCTGTACCACCTCTAGTTGTCTTAGAATAAGCATCCACTACCAATCCATCAATAGGCGCTTGTTCCCATTGCATAATATCCTCTTTTGTTTGCACTTGAACAGCTTTCCAGATTTGAATGGATCCTAATTGTTTTTCCTGTAAATAGATTCGTAATGATTCAATATATGCTATGGTTTCATCTCCATGTAATTGCACTACTGAAAGTGGTACTGCCTTTGCAATCTCTACAATAGTAGGTATCGTTTCATCCACAAATACGCCTGCGCACGAGATGCCTTTGTCTCCGCTTGAAGTTTGTAAGCTACCTTGCAAACTTCTTACAATGGAGTGGGCTTGCTCTACCGTCACTTGTCGTTTGCTCGGTGCAAAGATGAACCCCACATAGTCTGGTTGTGTCTCCAGTAATACAGGAACTGTATCTTCTTGGGATATGCCACAGAATTTTACTTTAGGCTGATAGCTCTGTTCTATTACTGGCTTAGATTCCGATAGTTGTAATGTCTTTGGTTCTGACAGAATTAAACTTTTTACTTCCAAAGTTATTAAACCATTTTCCTTACCAGTCTCTTTCTTTGCTATCAATTCTCTATTACGAGTACCATAGGTAAAATACTTCAGGCTGATTGGCCCGTACAATTCAGCTAATTTCGCCACTTTATCTGCGGATCTCATAAAGCTTTCCCCCATGAGAGCAGCGTGAATCTTGTTCTCTCGTAAACATTGAATATCTTCAGCTGTATCAAGTCCGCTCTCAGATACGAAAATCAGTGAATCATCCACTAAATTTCGTAGGCGAATGCTATTGTGTACATCCACAGTGAAGTCTTTTAAGTTTCGATTATTCACCCCAATGATGCGGGCTCCTATTTTCACCGCTCGTAACACTTCCGTTTCATCGTGAGTTTCTACCAAACAAGATAGACCCAAACTATCTGCCAACTTATGAAAGCGAGCCATTGTTTCATTATCCAAGATAGCGGCTATGAGTAATATAGCTGAGGCACCCCACAATTTTGCTTCATAGATTTGATATTCATCGATAATAAAGTCCTTCCGTAATACAGGAATATGTACCGCTTCAGCAATTTCTTGTAAATATTGCGGGCTACCTAAAAAGAAATCTGGTTCTGTCAACACGGAAATAGCGGCAGCCCCTGCCATTTCGTATTCCTTAGCTATCTCTAAATAGGGAAAATCTTCTGCAATTATCCCTTTTGATGGAGACGCTTTTTTCACTTCACATATAAAATTAAAATCTAATTCTTGTAATGCCTGTTCAAAAGGAAAGTCCTTCGTAATAGGCATTCTTTCTATTTGCTGTTGCAACTTTGACAAGGGTATGTTAACTTTTGCGTCGTGTACCCGTTTTTCAGTAGCTTCAACTATCTTATTTAATATCATAACTATCTCTATTTCTATCCTACTATTCTGCAATAATCTTATTAGCATAGTATGTATATGCCAAAACACTATCCGTAGCATTCATATATCTTAATGATATGAATAGGAATTACTATATCTGCACTATTTAGTTACCAATATACCTAAATATGTTTTAGAATCTACTATTCCTAAAGGATATCTCCCGCTTTATAAATATAATGACAATCACGGGATATTAAGCATTTTGTGATGCTTTCACAAATACTTCTAGTTGTTTTGCACCAGCACCGGAATACAGTAATTCTTCTATTCTTTGGAATGCATTCTCTAGGGTTACCGTTCCATCTTTAGCCAAATAATACGCCATGCCTGCATTAAGTATGACTGCCGTAGCACGACCGCTTCTATCTTTACCTTCTAGTAAGTTACGTGTAATCTCAGCATTTACCTGTACATCACCGCCTACTAGTTCATCTGGTTCAGCATAATTGAAGCCGAAATCCTTAGGATCTAGTTCATAGGTTTTGAACGTGCAATGATTAATTTCACACACTGTCGTTATACCTGTGGCAGTAATTTCATCTAGTCCGTCACTACCGTATACCACAGCACCACGATGCACGCCTAAATTAGATAAGACCTGTGCCAATGGTTTTACTAAGGAACGATCGTACACACCCATGAGCTCTACCGTAGCACCGGCTGGATTTGCTAAAGGTCCTAAAATATTAAATACTGTTCTAACACCCATAGCTTTTCGTACAGGTCCAGCATATTTCATAGCTTCATGGTACACAGGGGCAAACATAAAGCAAATATTTGCATCCTCTAAGACCTTTCTATTTTGCTCTCCATTCAGTTCTAGTTTCACGCCTAGTGTTTCTAATACGTCGGCAGCACCACATTTGCTAGATACACTGCGGTTACCGTGTTTAGCGATAGGGATGCCTGCCGCAGCTAATAGGATGGCAGATGTGGTAGAAATGTTGAAAGTACTACTACCATCTCCACCGGTACCTACAATTTCTACCACTGTATTATCGTGTGGTACGGACCCTGCTTTTTCTCTCATCACTTCAGCAAAGGCTGTAATCTCTATCACGCTAGGTCCCTTCGCTTGTAAGCCTCCTAAAAAGGCTGCCATAGACACTTCTTGTACGTCGCCGCTCATAATCGCATTCATAGTTTCTTTTGCCACTTCATAAGGCATATCTTGCCCCTCTGTGACGAGGCGTAATGCTTGTTGAATCATCTGTGTTTCCTCCTAGTATAGATACACACCTAGTGTGTTTATTACTTATCAATATCTCACTGTTAGTAAGGTTTTGATCGTGTTAGATGCAGGTAGATGTATCGTTCTATCTTCTATTTCCTAGCCTATCTCTTACTTAATTCCATAGTATTCTAAAAAATTCTTAACCATTTGCGTTCCCTGTGGTGTCAATATGGATTCTGGATGGAATTGCACACCGTACATCGGATGCGTTCTATGTTCCATGGCCATGATTTCTCCATCTGTTGTGCGAGCTGTGACCACCAATTCATCTCCTAATGTATCTTCCAACACCGCTAAGGAATGATACCGTGCTACGGGAAATTCTTGGGGAATGTCTTTCCATAATATGGATGGATAACATTGGGTTGCCACGCTTTGCTTACCGTGCATCACTTCTTTCGCATACCCTACGGTAGCTCCGAACACTTCGCCCATGGCCTGATGGCCCAAGCAGATGCCCAAGATAGGAAACTCACCTTCGCATGTTTCTAGTAATTCTTCGTACACACCTGCATCCTTTGGTCGTCCCGTTCCTGGGGAAAGAATCACGCATTCTGGTGAAAGTTCTTGAATTTCATTCACTGTCATTTCATCACTGCGGATGACTTTAATATCTTTTACTAAAGAACCAATCAGTTGATAAATATTAAAAGAAAAACTATCGTAATGATCGATGAGTAATACCATGTTACACCTCCTGTGCCAATGTGATAGCTGTCACCATAGATTGTGCTTTATGGATTGTTTCATTGTATTCATTTACAGGCACACTATCTCGCACAATGCCACCGCCAGACCGAACAAAGACTCTGCCTTCTTTTGCCATAGCCATACGAATACCAATACACACATCCATATTGCCGGAGAAATCCAAGTATCCTACGGCACCGCCATAAACACCACGAGGGCTTTTCTCTAATTCTTGTAAAATTTGGATAGCACGAATCTTGGGAGCTCCCGATAATGTCCCTGCTGGCAAGGTAGCTCCAATGGCATCTAAAGCATCAAACTCTTCGCGTAAGGTTCCCTTCACGGTGCTTGTCAAATGAATCACATGAGAAAATCGTTGTAGCTGATGTAACGCTTCCACTTGGACGGATCCGAACTCACAGATTTTACCAATGTCGTTACGTCCCAAATCAACGAGCATATTATGTTCCGCTAATTCTTTTTCATCATTACTTAGCTTGGCCTCTTGCGCTCTATCTTCCACTTCATTCTTGCCCCGTGGCAAAGTGCCTGCAATAGGGAATGTGTAGACGCTTCTATCTTGTAATTTCACCAGTGTTTCTGGAGATGCCCCTGTTAATTCTACAGACTTACCACTCATGTAGAACATATACGGAGAAGGGTTCATCGTTCTTAATACACGGTATGCATTGAGCAAACTTCCCTGGAACTTTGCTTCTCTACGATTTGATACCACCGCTTGGAAGATATCTCCCTCTGTAATATAATGTTGTGTTTTTCGTACTACTTCTTGGTATTCTTCGGACGTAAACTCAGAGGTAAATTCACTTGTTAATACACCTCGTTCGATTTGTGCCTCTTCGCCTTCTTTCACTAGATCTGCTAAGGCTTGTAGTTCTAATTGGGTACGCTCATAATTGCGTTCTATATC
The DNA here is from genome assembly GCA_963521235.1 of uncultured Veillonella sp. GTDB lineage: Bacteria > Bacillota > Negativicutes > Veillonellales > Veillonellaceae > F0422. Next base: position 8,120 of record CAUQUX010000021.1, read on the forward strand.
GTCTGTGCGCACATGACCGATGATATAGATTTTATTTTTATAATGGTCGAAAGCAATGACTTTATCGAAGAGCATAAGGTCTACATCATTAACCATGCTCGTATCTGTATCACTGATATGTCGATCTAAGGTTGGTTCTATATAGCGGATGTATTCATAGGCGAAGTATCCCACAAATCCACCTGTGAAAGTTGGTAACTCTTCTACTCTAGGACTTTTATATTGCCCCAAGATGTTTCGAATTTCTTCTGCTGGATTATGACATGTAAACGTACATGTCATATCTCCTTTGATCGTCATCGTATGGTTTTTGCATGTTACTTCTAACAATGGATTATAACCTAAGAAAGAATATCGCCCCCAGTGATGCGTATTATCTGCACTTTCCAATAAGAATGTGTGAGCGCTCACCTTTTTTAATGCTTTCAATACGGAAATAGGTGTACGAATATCCGATAACAATTCCACATACACCGGTACAATATCATACCCTTGCCCCAATTGTTTCGCGGTTTCTAATGATGGTTTCATAAATCCTCCTGCAATAAAAAAACTCGCCCTAGACTATACGTCAAGGACGAGTTCATATGCCAAATAACTGCACGAATGCGCAGAAAGATTCATATAAATCGCGGTACCACCTTGTTTGAATGCATGCATTCCCCTTTGCAGGATACTATCATATCCCTCACGATTAACGCTCATGACACGTTATGCTATACTAGGACGAAGTCCGTTCCCCATACCCTCGGTGGTCCATTTAATAGACTGCGTTCTGCGGGGCTCTCAGCTACCCCCACTCTCTGGAAGTGCACGTTCTATTTTTATCTCCACCTCATCGGTTTATTAGGCGAGTATTAAATTATGTATCAAATCTTATCATACTAAAATACATTTGTCTACTGAATATTAACAATTTTCTATAATTTTTATAAGAGTATACTGTATAGCCTATAGATACTTCCTATAGACGTCTAAATGCTAGGAATAAAACTAATTATCTTATATCTATTCCTTACCATTTAGAATAGCAGAAAATAATCTTCTTGATGCCATAGTATAGTAATTATAAAACAATTTTACTATTACGTTGATTTTTGCCTTATACTAGTTGTTTTAAAACCGCCACCTCTACCTGTCCAGGTGCCGATGCATGTCCCAGTGTGCCAAAGGTCAAACAATTTCCAAACACATGTCCACAGGTGCGTGTCATCTGTCCTAATTGTCCCATAGACATAGTAATCCGAGGCAATTGTGGATACCGTTCCGTTAATTCTTTTGTAAATCGCAATACTGAAAGTACATCATCGTTTATGCTTGGCATGAGTGCAAACTTAATCACTTGTGCACCCACAGATACTATGCGTTCTGCATAGACATGTAATGTTTCTAGGTCTGGCGTACTTTGAAAGTTATGATAACTCATTATTGTTTGTATCCCTTGCTGATGAGCTTGCTTCATGATACTACCGATTTCCTCTGTGTAGGCAAATAATTCTACATCGATGGCTTGCACCAAGTCTTGATCCACAATCACTTGTAATAATTTGATATAATTATCACTACGTAACGGCGTTTCTCCACCTTCACCTATCGTACGCCACGTAAATAACACGGGCATATCTGCATACTTGGAACATACTTGCTCTACAAAGTTTACGATTGTTGGTATGTACTCTTCTTCAACTAGTTGGGAACCTTTCATCCACATATCAGGGCGCAACTCAATAAGGTCTACCTTCGCTTGCACGGCCTCTTGCACCTGTGAAAGTATATCTTCCATTGATGGTCCCACAATAGGAACGCAGATACCACATCGATCTCCTTGTATAGGGCCTTGTTGTTGTTTTAACTTCATAATATTCCGCTCCTAATTATTATCTATACATACACACAACCATGTAACACTGCTAATACAAATATTCTATCCGTATATACATATCATATTCAGTACTATATAAGCATGATACACTTGCACTACTACTAAAATAACTATTGCTCTGCTTTAGTTTCAGGTGGTGCCGTTTTCACAATAAACGCAAGGGCAATCACATGACCTATCCACACAGCTCCCATAACGTATAACGCTACTGGCATATTGCGCATACCATAAGCACCAATACCTAATAAAATAGACACAGACACTAAAATATTAATCTTAGTGCGCAGTGGCATCCCAGTCTTACTTTTAAAAGGCTCTACATAATTTGCATAAAGCTTAGAGTTTACGAACTTCTCATGGAATCGTTTAGAACCTCTAGCAAGACAAAATACAGCAAATAAATAGAGCGGTACCGTCGGCAATAAAGGCAATACGATTCCCAAGGACCCTAAGCCAAAACTAATAGCACCTAATACAATCCAAATATAACGAATCACACCTGTTGATTCTTGTACTTCTTTTGTTACTGTTTCTTTCACTTGTCACCCCTATATAACGTATATTCTAATACGTTTATTCCATATTTAAAACCCCTATTCCAATAGCCATTCTATCACATTTTTTTGTTGTATTCCCTCATAAGATGCATTGCTATTAATCTCATCCAAAGTAAGCAAAAATTTCGGATGATAGTCTTTCACCTCAAATAAGGGAGCTAATTCTCTATCTAATGTAGTAGGATCTAACACACTTTGACTCACTTGATAATACTCAAATAGTCCTTGTTTCTGAGCTACAAAATCGATTTCACCATTTTTTAGAATACCTACATGGATGGTATAGCCTCGGCGTAATAATTCTAAATACACCACATTTTCAAGAATATGACCTGTATCTCGGCCTGTGTTAGGCACGAAAAATGTTCGCAGTCCAGGATCAACTAAATAAAATTTAGAATATAATCTAAGCAGTTCTTTCCCTCGCACATCAAATCTAGACGCTTCATAAATTAATAGTGCATCTCGCAAGGCTGCCATGTACCTTTCTACAGTACGACTGTCTACCTTTCTACCCATGCTAGTAAGAGAATCAGCTATCTTTTTAGGTGTTAATAAACTTCCTACGTTGGCTGCAATATACCGAATAATACTTTCTAATATTAAAATATCGCTTCCCTTTAAGCGCGTCATAACATCTTTCAACACTACAGAATTAACTATACCTTCTAAATAGGTACGTAGCATTTCATCATGACCAGCATATTCTAGTGTCCCTGGAAAACCACTTTGCTCTACAAATAGACGATACAAACCATTCAAAGATAGATTCGTTGTCTCTTTGTGTGCTTCAACAAACTCTTTAAATGATAAAGGTAACATATCTAGCTGAACATATCGACCCGCTAATAATGTAGCCATTTCTGAAGACATAAAGTACGCATTAGATCCGGTAATATAGATATCTACATTATCTTTAATATAGAAACTATCTACCACACGTTCGAACCCTTGCACATGTTGGACCTCATCCAAAAATATATACATTTGTTGATTAGGAATTATTTTGGATTTTATGTATTCATACAACCGTATATAATCCGTTAAGTCCCTGTATTCCAAATCTTCAAAGTTAATGGCGATGATTTGATTTTCATTTACGCCTTCTTGTAGTAACTCTTGTTGAAAGAGATAAAATAAAGTTGATTTACCACATCTACGCACGCCAGACACAATTTTTATAACACGTTTTTCTCTGTGATTTCTCAGAAACTGTATGTACTTTTCCCTATTAATTAACTTCATGTCTACTCCTCTATCATTTGTGATACCCTTCAATACAATGAAAGTGTTATCCATACTCTCAGCATATTGCAAAAATACATTACAATGTAATCTTTATTATAATTTTAACTAAGATTGCATTTGATTGCAATTTTTATTTTAAATAAATTACTTTTTGCATTCCGATGTAATTTTTATTCTACAATAAACAGTTTTTGCATCTCAATGCAATCTTTAATCGCAATGTAGTTATTATATCACAATATAATTTGGGATACACAGAGAATGACCCATACCATTAGATAGCTCGCAATCCTTTGTTCCCATACTAGTGAAAATAGGCTCTATAATAAATGTTGGGGCTACTCATATAAGAGTAGTCGCCAACATT
>CAUQUX010000022.1:0-12164 GCA_963521235.1 uncultured Veillonella sp.
TTATTCTTGGACTCCAAATTAGGTAGCCGTCAATAATTGCTACACTCGTTCTTACAGTAAAGTGAGAACTTCCTATCTAACCTAACACACATAACACACACAAACATAAAAAACACACATGATACAAAACCTAACACACAACACATATAACTAAACACAATCATGATATTTGTAAGAGTGATGTTGTTTGCTAGAAAATACAGTAGGTAGCCTTTCCATCGGAAGGGCTGCCTATTTTTTATGCCATACATAAAGGAGTTATTCGTAGTAGGGTCTACGAGATGTATAGGAAATGCTGATATAAGGCTTGGTTTAACATAGTTATAAGATAAATAGTCAAAAAGTCAAAAAAGTGTTTGACAAAGGTCAAAAAGTCAGATATACTGTACCTATAGAAAAGAACAAAAGGTCAAATAGTGGTTGTAATATTCATTACAACAATAGACGATATGTATACTTCGTCTAGTATGGATACAAGAAAAGAGGTTATCGTATGAGTATTTTAGCGGATAAGATCGAACAGTTTATATTAACAAAATTATTAGAGGAACAGGAGGGGATTACGCTTAGACGTAATGAATTGGCAGAGGCATTAGATTGTGCCCCATCGCAAATTAGTTATGTGTTGAGCACCCGATTTTCTAATGATCGAGGGTTCATTGTTCAATCCAGACGGGGATTAGGTGGATCTATCACGATTACTAGAGTGGTAGAACCGGTGAGTAGGCATGTAGGGATTCCTTTGCAAGAAACGGTATCGCGTAATGAAGTAGAGTCGACTATTACGATAGGGCATATTGATCAGGTGTTATTTCAACATATGAAGGAAGCCCGTATCACGAAACGAGAGGCAGCGATGTTACATGAAGCCTTTGTTAGAATTTTACAGGATGTGCCGGTAGAACGTAGAAAAGAAGTGGCGGAACGGTTTTATCAAGCGATTATGAATATCGTGAATGAGGAGGTGTAAGTTATGCAATGTGAATCTTGTGGCAAAGAAAATGCCAATATTCATATGACGTCGATTGTCAATGGTGTGAAAGAAGAACATCATTATTGCCAACAATGTGCGAATCAGAAAGAACAAGGAAGTGGACCTATGTTTTCCTCGATGTTTGATGATACATTCTTTAATAATCAATTTTTTGCCAATGTTATGTATCCTCAAAGTGCATTAGGCAACAGTAAAGCGATTACCTGTCCACAATGTGGTATGACGATATCGGCATTTAATCATCAAGGTAGGTTAGGATGTGATGTGTGCTATGATGCTTTTCGACAACATTTAGTACCATTGATTAAACGGATTCAAGGGTCAACCTCTTATGAGGGGCGTATTCCTCAGAGAGGGGCTGCAGATTTAAAGTTGGAGCAACAGATTAAAACCTTGAAGAATCAATTAATCCAGGCAGTGAAAGAAGAACAATTTGAAAAAGCGGCTCAAATTCGTGATGAAATTAAATCTTTGGAACAGTCTAAGGAAGGGAAGTAAGGAGGGTCTATGTTACATACTATTTTAGATGAGGCGTTGTCGCCTTGGATGAAAGAGGCAAGCCTTGATCATCGAATTGTGCTATCTAGTCGTATTCGTTTAGCAAGAAACTTTAAAGGAATACCCTTTACCAACCGGGGAGATATCAATGATTTAACTAAGGTTGATGGATATATGCGGTCTATGATTAGTCCTTTGCAAAAAGCATATGGTAAGACCTTTTCCAAGATTAATTTAGAATCTCTCAGTCCTGTTGAACGAGATGTATTAGTAGAGAAACACCTAATTTCTCCTAACTTGACAGCCCAGATTCGAGAACGAAGTGTGATCATCTCAGAAGACTCTCGTATTGCCATTATGGTGAATGAAGAAGATCATTTGCGGATTCAGTCCATGGAATTAGGATTACAATTAGAAAAAGCCTATGAACGAGCGGTAGCTATTGATGATGTGATAGAAAGTAAATACGATTATGCATTTTCAAAAGACTTTGGATACTTAACTGCCTGTCCTACCAATGTAGGAACGGGGATGAGAGCATCTGTGATGGTCCATGTGCCAGCGTTGTCAATGACGGGCAAATTACAGCGCATTATTCGTAGTATTATCCGCATGGGCTATTCTGTACGAGGTCTCTATGGTGAAGGATCTGAAGGATTAGGTCATGTATATCAAATCTCTAATCAGCAAACCATGGGAATTAGTGAGCAAGCAACGATTGAACAACTTTCACAGATTGTACAAGGCGTAGTAAAAGAAGAAGAAAAAGCACGGTCTGAATTGTGGACTACAGATAAAGAAGGCGTTGAAGATAAGGTGTGGAGGTCCTATGGTATTTTGACCCATGCACGCCGTATTTCAGGAGAAGAAGCCTTGGCTTTATTGAGTGATGTCCAGTTAGGCATAGATATGAAATTAATAGATGTGACCATGAACTTTCATGAAATGCTAGTCATTACAAGACCCAATTTCCTAGCCAAATTAGTAGGAAAAGAGTCGATGGGCTCGCAGGAACGTGATAGTCGAAGGGCACAAGTGATACGAGATACCTTATTACGAGGTTCAAAAGGAGGAAGAAAATGATAGAAAGATATACAGAAGGGGCAAAACGCGCTTTAGCAATTGCCCAAGAAAAAGCAGTTGAATATAAACATAATTATGTAGGAACAGAGCATTTGTTGTTAGGCCTTGTGGAAGAAGAAAAATCCGTGTCTGCACGTGCGTTGCTAGCCTTAGGAGTAGAAGGGAAGGCATTAGAACAAGAAGTGATTCGTGCAGTTGGTAAAGGTACACATAGTGGTGGGCAATTGCAAATGACACCGCGTACGAAACATGTATTGGACTTAGCGCAACAAGCCGCCAATGGTCGTGGACATAACTACATCGGTACAGAGCACATTTTATTGGGCCTATTGTATGATGGTGGTGGCGTAGCTATGCAATTGTTGGCATCAAAAGGAATCCGACCAGAAGATGTAGTAGAAAAAGTAAATGCTATTGTAGGTGGCGAAGAACAAAGTTCTAATCCAACACAAGGTACAGCTAGTGATTTAGGTGAAATTTCTGACTATGCTATAGATCTTAATGAAAGTGCAAAACAAGGCAAGATCGATCCTGTCATTGGTCGTGATACAGAAATTCAACGGGTGATTCAGATTTTAAGTCGTCGTACGAAAAATAATCCAGTCCTTATCGGTGAACCTGGGGTTGGTAAAACAGCTATTGCAGAGGGTTTAGCACAACGCATTGTCAGTGGGGATGTGCCAGATGTATTACGAGATAAGCGCATTATTTCTGTAAGCTTGAGTTCCATGTTAGCAGGAGCTAAATATCGCGGAGAGTTTGAAGAACGCTTGAAAAAAGTGATGGATGAAGTGCAAGCTCATGATGACATGATTGTGTTCATTGATGAAATTCATACTTTGATTGGTGCTGGTGCAACGGAAGGAGCCATGGATGCAGCAAATATCTTGAAGCCAGCCTTAGCACGTGGCAATTTCCAAGTGATTGGAGCTACTACATTAGACGAATATAAAAAGCATATTGAAAAAGATGCTGCCTTAGAACGTCGTTTTCAACCAGTACAAGTGGGGGAACCAAGTGAAGAAGATGCGTTATCTATTTTGAAGGGCTTACGTGATCGCTACGAAGCATTCCATAAGGTGCAAATTACAGATGAAGCCTTGGCAGCAGCTGTACATTTATCAAGTCGTTATATTGCAGATCGATTCTTGCCAGATAAAGCAATCGATGTCATGGATGAAGCAGCATCGAAAGTGCGTATGGCTGTATTTACTGCAACTCCAGATGTGAAAGCATTAGAAGATGAGTTAGTGCAAGTACAAAAAGAAAAAGAAGCAGCTGTGACAGCCCAAGACTTTGAACGAGCAGCAACACTTCGTGATAAAGAAAAAGAATTAGAATCTGACATTGCATTAAAACAAGAAGATAGCAAAAAAGACAGCGAATCCAAGCTAGTAGTGACAGAGTCAGAAATTGCAGCAGTAGTGTCTGAGTGGAGTGGTATTCCTGTGTCACGAGTAGCAGAGGAAGAATCGGAACGATTATTGCGTTTGGAAGAAGAATTACACCAACGTGTAATCGGTCAAGATGAAGCGGTAGTAGCTGTATCAAAAGCTGTCCGTCGTGCTAGAGCTGGATTAAAAGATCCAAAACGTCCAATTGGTTCCTTCCTATTCTTAGGACCTACTGGGGTTGGTAAAACAGAATTAGCTAGATCCTTAGCATCCAATTTATTTGGTGATGAAAATGCTATGATTCGTATCGATATGTCGGAGTATATGGAAAAACATGCGGTGAGCCGTTTAGTGGGAGCGCCTCCAGGCTATGTGGGATATGATGAAGGAGGTCAGTTGACTGAGGCTGTCCGTCGTCGTCCATATAGTGTGGTTCTCTTTGATGAAGTGGAAAAAGCACATCCAGATTTCTTTAATATGTTATTGCAAGTCTTGGATGATGGACGTTTGACAGATAATCAAGGTCGTACAGTCGATTTCAGAAATACAGTGATTATTATGACAAGTAACTTAGGAGCGAAGTATCTCAAAGAAGATACGGCAGCTATGGGATTCTTAGCGGCTAAAGGAGAAGAAGAAAGTGGAAAAGATAAAGAGTCTATGAAAAAAGAAGTGCTCCAAGCTGTAAAAGCGCACTTCCGCCCTGAGTTCTTAAACCGTATTGATGAAATGATTGTATTCCATGCTCTAGAAACAGAACAATTGCAAAGTATTGTGCGTATTTTATTGCAATCTGTGACAACACGATTACATGAACAAGGTATGGAATTAGAAGTATCTGATGAAGCTATGGAGAAAATCGTAGCAGAAGGAACTGACTTTGCTATGGGGGCACGACCATTGAAACGAGCTATCCAACGGTTAGTAGAAGATCCAATTTCTGATGCCATCCTTGAAGGACGAGCTGGAGACGGCAAAACACTTCACGTGGTAGTAGAAGATGATACTATCCAAATTATAGTGAAATAAAGATATGAAAGAGCTAGGCTTAGTTGTGATACCTAACAACTAGGTGTAGCTCTTTTTTTGACACAAACTGTGTGCACATAACATAGGGGATCATCGAGTGTAGGTTCATTGTGTAGGGGAATCAACACAGGCAGATGGGCAGACTTTGAAACATTGATAATGACTTATATTTATTTTACAGAAATGGATTTTTCTTATACACTATACATAGGTATATTCTTAGTTCTAGTATGAGGTATAACATGAAAGAGATTATTTTAGTGACATCCTTTGGTTCCACTGTAGATAGTGCGAGAAACAACCAAATTTTTCCAGTTGTAGAGGCTATTCGTAAGGCGCATCCAGAACATGAGGTTCGCCTAGCTTTCACATCACGTATTGTAATTAAACGCTTGAAAGATAGAAATATTGTATTCCAAAATGAAATTGAAGCCATGGAATCGATTGTGGCGGAAGGGTATGAACGTGTCATCGTACAGCCAACACACTTAGTGGGTGGTGCAGAATTTGATAAGCTTCGTAAAAATATTATGGCGTTCAAAGGACAAGGCTCTGTACAAGAAATTGTATTTGGCAGACCTCTTTTGTATTTTATGGGACAAGAGGAGGAAGTACCAGACGATTACCAAATTTTGATTGATCGCTTTATTAAGGCCTTAAAGGTTCCTGCCACAGAAGATTTACTCTTAGTAGGTCATGGTGGATTTAATGTAGGGAATGCATCATATGCAGTGCTACAATTGAAATTACAATATGAAGGTTTCCGTAATACAGCCGTTACTACATTGGAAAATTTCCCAACACCTGAAGATATCTTAGAACGATGGGAACGAGAAGGTCATGAACCTAAGAAAGTACATTTACATCCCCTATTATTAGTCTGTGGTGACCATGCATTGAATGATTTATTCGGAGAGGAAGAAGATAGTTTACTTTCTGAATTAATAAAAGCAGGATATGAAGTGGTACAATACGAAAAAGGTCTTGGTGAATATGCTGAAATTCAAGCAATTTATGCAGAACACTTGGCAGATGCTATGGAAGGTTTGTATCAGAGGAGACTATAAAATTAAATATCATTGGTGGCTGTAGGATTTGTTGTGATGTTTCCTAGTGTTGTGACATATACATTCATAGGTAATCATGATATACTTAATTAGTTAACATATTTTGGGAGTGGTGACTTTCACTAGTCCTGTGTAAATGAATAGAAGAGGTGTCCTGATGAAAGGTAAATTATATGGTATTGGTGTGGGTCCAGGAGATTCTGAATTAATGACGGTGAAAGCTGCTCGTATTGTGGGCGAGGCAGACGTTATTATTACACCAAAAACAGAAAAGAAAGATGGGTCAGTGGCGTTACACATTGCTGAACCATATATTCAAGAGCATACGGAAATCGTGCCAGTAGTATTTCCTATGGTGTTAGATGACAATGAACAATCTAAAGGTTGGGAAGAAGCGCGCCAAATCATTACTAGGTTATTAGAGCAAGGTAAACAAGTGGTATTCTTAACACTTGGTGATCCTATGTTCTACAGCACATATATGTATGTGTATCGATTAGTAGAATCTGCAGGCTTTGAGATTGAAACAATTCCAGGTGTCACTGCATTCTGCGCAATTGGTTCCCATTTGGGCTACCCAATTGTAGAAAAAGAAGAAGTGTTGGCCATTATTCCAGCAACAGCGTCAAAAGAAAAAATTGATGCGGTCTTAGCAGTGGCTGATGATGCGGTCATTATGAAAGTATATAAAAACTTCTCTGAAGTACAAGATACACTTCGCAAGCATGATATGGCAGAAGAGGCTGTCATGATTTCTCGAGTAGGCTTGCCAGAAGAAGAAGTCTATCGTAATGTGGATGCTTTGCCATCTGATACAAAATTAAACTATTTATCTACTATTTTGGCGAAACGTAAAGATCGCTAAGAGGTATTTTATGAACACTGTACAACGACCAAGAATTGTTATAGCAGGCACCAACTCTGGTGTTGGCAAAACAACAATTGTAGCAGGGATATTGGCGGCTTTGGCAGAACAGGGCAAGGCGGTACAGGCATTTAAAGTAGGACCAGATTACATTGATCCTGGTTTTCATAAAATTGCTAGTCAACGAGAGTGCTACAATTTAGATACGTGGCTAGTGCCACCACATAAATTAATTCCTTTCTTTGTAGGACAAGCGGAGACGGCTGATATTTCTATTATAGAAGGCGTAATGGGACTGTACGATGGTGGACGAGAAGGTGTTAGTTCCACTGCTCAAGTAGCTAAGGATCTAAACGCCCCAGTAGTATTAGTCATTGATTGTAAAGCGATGGGGGAAAGTGCGGCAGCCATTGCTAAAGGTTTCCGTGAGTATGATCCAGATGTACAATTTGGAGGCGTCATTTTAAATCGACTTGGCTCCGATAATCATGAACATATGATTCGTACAGCTATGAAAAAAATAGATGTTCCTGTATTAGGGGCAATTCGACGTGATGAGCGGATGCAATCGCCAGAACGGCATTTAGGATTGACACCTGTTACAGAGATTGACCCTACAGAGGCGATTGCAACCATTCGTGAAGCTGTAAAAGTGATGGTGAAGTTGGATGACCTGGTAGAATTAGCCTATAGTGCATCGGATTTATCGGTAGAGAATGTAGAAACGGTGGAATCCGTAGAAAAGCGTGCTCGAATAGGGATTGCTATGGACGAAGCGTTTTCCTTCTATTATCCAGCAAGTTTAGCGGCTCTTGAAGCAGCGGGTGCAGAGTTACACTATTTTAGCCCCCTAAAGGATGTAGCATTACCTGATGTAGATGGCGTATTCTTTGGCGGTGGATTCCCAGAAATGTTTTTATCGCAATTAGGACAAAATGAATCTATGAAAGATAGCATTCGACAAGCTAGTCAAGATGGCATGCCAATGTATGCTGAATGTGGTGGTCTTATGTATATGACAGAAGCAGTTGCAGATTTTGAAGGGAATACGTATCCTATGGTAGGTATTGTGCCCGCCACATGCGAGATGCAACAAACTTTGCAACGTGTGGGATATGTGAGTGCTACCATGCTCGAACCTAATATTCTAGGATCGGTGAAAGATACATTGCGTGGTCATGAGTTCCATTTTTCTACGATGACTCCGACACAAAGTCCATTTCCTTGGGCATTTGAACTGGTAGGAGGGCGTAAGCCTAAAGCCTATCAAGGTGGATATGCGCATAAAAACATTTTAGCCTCCTATTTGCATATTAACTTCTCAGGTAGTGAAGAAGCAGCGAAAGGATTTGTAGATTCCTGTGAGGCTTATAGTCAACGAAAATCTTAGAATGTATATAGGGTGATAGTAAAATGCAATTTTAGTTTGCGTTTTAAGCATAAAAGAAAATGTGGAAAAAGATTGACATTTTTTTTGCCTCTGTGTATACTAATATCGTTGACGAGCCGGAGTGGCGGAATGGCAGACGCACTTGACTCAAAATCAAGCGGGTAACACCGTGTGGGTTCAAGTCCCACCTCCGGCACCAACGATTAGCAGATACTGTGTAAACAGTATCTGCTTTTTTTGTATTTATGATAAATATTATTACGTAGTATAAGAGGATTCTTTTGATAGGGTATTCTCATAGTGTAGTGCATATTTGCCCTCAGCCATGGGAAGAATGAGTGCCACTTGCCGTTATTTATGAGTATTTAATATAGCATTGCTAGCAAATAATAATTGACGGACTGTGAAAAATTATATATGATAAACACAAATCATGATGATAATCAATACCAAGATATCATATTATCTTGAAGAATAAAGGCTAGGAAGTCCTAGATGGTTTCAGAAAGATGCGGAGTATAGGGAAGGAGGCGCTTCTTAAACAATACTGTAAGATGGCCTGTAGGAACATAGAGTGTAAATAGAAATAGCATAGAAAGGATATGACTATGAACGACTATGAGTATACAATGGACAAGACAGGATTTTACAAAATTCTTTTTAGCACTTCTTTAGCTGTTGCCAGAGAACAATTGGCATCCACACTGACACCGAAAAAAATTGATGGTGCTGTAGATTACATGTGTATGCTTTGCACTTGTATGAACCTAGCGGTGGATCAAAAACAAGTGGAATGTGCAAAGTTTCATGACGGTATTGTAGAAGAATATGTGAATTTAGTGGATTTGATTATTCGCAATGAGGGAAGTATTAATTATGTGAAGGCAGTGAAGATAGATGAGCTGTACATAAAGTCCGCAGAATTAGTTCGTTCCTTATTAGAAGGAACTGCCTTGACAGAACAACTGCGTGAGTTACAACGGTCGTATCAATATTGGAGTTTACAACAACGCATGCAAAGTTCACGTAGAAGATTAGTTCATTGATGAGTAGAGGAAAATAATACTAGGAAGTTGTCGAAGCTGATGACTTCCTAGTATTTATTTTTGTGAGCATTCCATGAAAATGTCTGAAAAAGCATAGTTCTTTTTGACTATTGAGTGCTAGTAGGCTATAATAATCTAGATACATAGTCTGTAAATGAGATTCTTTCCATACATAAGGAGTTGAGATATTTGTTAGGTTTTATACAAAAACTATTGGGCAATAAAAATGCAAAAGAAATTAAACGAATTCGATCCATTGTTGATGAAATTAATGGATTAGAGCCGTCCATGCTATCGTTGAGTGATATTTCCTTGCGAGGCAAAACGGAAGAGTTCAAAGCCAGATTGGCAGAGGGAGAGACCTTAGATGATATTTTACCAGAAGCATTTGCTGTGGTTCGTGAAGCATCTAAACGTGTGTTAGGCATGCGTCATTTTGATGTGCAAATGATTGGTGGTATCGTCTTGCATCGTGGTAATATCGCAGAAATGCGTACTGGTGAAGGTAAAACATTAGTGGCGACTTTGCCAGTATATTTGAATGCTCTATCTGGTAAAGGCGTACACGTAGTAACAGTGAATGATTACTTGGCAAAACGTGATAGCGAGTGGATGGGACGTTTATATAACTTCTTGGGTTTATCGACAGGTTTAATCGTAGCTGGTTTAGATTACGATCAACGAAAACAATCTTATGGTGCAGATATTACATATGGTACAAATAATGAGTTTGGCTTTGACTACTTGCGTGATAACATGGTTGTCCATGCAGACCAAATGGTGCAACGTCCGTTGAATTATGCTATCGTCGATGAAGTAGACTCCATTTTAATCGATGAAGCGCGTACGCCACTCATTATTTCTGGTCCAGGGGAACGCTCTACAGAACGCTATTATGAATTAGCAAAAGTAGTGCCACACTTGGTGAAAGATGAAGATTATACTATCGATGAAAAACAAAAAACGATTGCTCCTACAGAAGAAGGGATTGCAAAAGTTGAAAAAATGTTGCACATCGAAAACTTATATGATTCCTCTAACTTAGAATTGAATCATTTGTTGAGTGCCTCCCTTCGTGCGTACGCCATGATGGAACGAGACAAAGATTATGTCGTAAAAGATGGGGAAGTTGTTATCGTTGACGAATTTACAGGCCGTTTGATGTTTGGTCGTCGTTATTCTGATGGTTTGCATCAAGCGATTGAGGCAAAAGAAGGCTTGCGTGTAGAACGTGAAAGCCAAACGTTAGCATCGATCACGTTCCAGAACTATTTCCGTATGTATGAAAAATTGTCTGGTATGACAGGTACAGCCAAAACAGAAGAACAAGAATTTAATAATATTTACGGTTTGGAAGTATACGAAATTCCGCCAAATAAAGTGTTAGCACGTATTGATATGCCGGATTTAATCTTTAAAACGAAAGCGGCTAAATATCGAGCAGTTGTACGTGATGTAGTAGCACGTCATAAAACGGGACAACCAATTTTGGTAGGTACTACCTCTATTACGCAATCTGAAATGTTGAGCGATATGCTAACTAAAGCGGGCATACCACACAATGTATTGAATGCGAAACATCATGAACAAGAAGCGGAAATTGTTGCCAATGCAGGTCAGCATGGCATGGTAACCATTGCTACGAATATGGCAGGCCGTGGTACAGATATTTCCTTAGGAGAAGGAGTAGCTGAATTGGGGGGGTTACATATCCTTGGTACAGAACGACATGAAAGTCGTCGTATTGACAATCAGTTGCGTGGTCGTTCTGGCCGTCAAGGGGACAATGGTTCCTCTCAATTCTTCTTATCTTTGGAAGATGATTTAATGCGTATTTTTGGCGCAGATAATATTGCTGGTATGATGGATAAATTAGGTATGGAAGAAGATGAGCCAATCGAACATTCTTTAATTACTAAATCCATTGAACGAGCACAGAAAAAAGTAGAAAATCATAACTTCAATATTCGTAAGTATATCTTGGAATATGATGATGTTATGAATCAACAACGGGAAGTATTATACGGACAACGTCGTTTGATCTTAAATAATCAATCCTTACGAGAAACAATTTTGCATATGGTTGATAGCTTGATTATTAACTCTATGAATCAATATGCAGATGAAAAATTATATCCAGAAGAATGGAACTATGAAGGCTTACTAAAACACTTAGAAATTTACTTCTTAGAACCAGGCATGTTGACGGTAGAGCAAATGGAAGAATACGGTCGTGCAGAATTACAAGACCATCTTATCGATATTGCCCACCAAGAATATGAAAAACGTGAAGCCTTATTTGGAGAAGCTAATATGCGTGAGCTTGAAAAAGCAATCATGCTAAAAGTTGTGGATAGCAAATGGATGGAACATTTGGATTCTATGGATATGTTAAAAGAAGGGATTGGCCTACGCGCATATGGACAAAAAAATCCATTGGTGGAATACAAATTTGAGGCCTATGACATGTTCGAAAATATGAAAGAAGCTATTACGGATGAAACAATTATGTATCTATACCGTATCCAAATTAATGTGGAAACAATAGCAGAAGAAGAACCGGTTGATCATCTAGCTGATGCTAAGACCCACCATGAAGACGTGTTGGAACCACAAAACGTAGACTAGACTTTCATGGCCACGCAGCGAGGTGACACATCTCCTGTGCGGCCATTTGTTGTATAGAATGAAAGAAAGAGGTGAATAAATTGTTAGAAGACTTAAAAGGTCCTATTGACAATTTAGAGGAGCGTATTTTTGGAATGAGGGATTCACTTTAACATCGCTCAAAAAGAAGA
>CAUQUX010000023.1:0-12148 GCA_963521235.1 uncultured Veillonella sp.
TATCTGATGCAGGATTAACAGCAAGTAATGGAGAAGCGAGACGATCCATTAAAGCTGGAGCATTTAAAATTGATGGCGAAAAATGCAATGAAGAGCATATCGTGTTGAAAGACGGTATGGTGTTGCAAGTTGGAAAGCGGAAATTCATCAAAATCATCTCTTGTTAGTCTATGTAGCCTGTGGCGTTTTTAACTAAATAGTGCAAAGGGAAGAGCACCACATATTCCTTCTCAAACTGATCCTACGGTAGGTTTGTTCAGGAACATGTGGTGCTCTTTTTGTGTTTGTGTAAGTTAGGTAGTAAGGAACCGCCACAAGGCTACTACGCCTAACGGCGTTCCTCTGGGGATTGGAAGAGTACTACATATTTCTTCACATACTATACAGTGGTTGTGCTTGTGTAGAAATATGTGGTGCTCTTTTTGTGTTCGCATGAAATAGTCAGTAATGGACCGCCACAAGGCTGCTACGTGTAACTGCGTTCCTCTGGAGGATTAGTCCCACCTAGTCAATCCTTTGATAGCACCCGTATAGGGTGCTTTTTTATTAGTGCTACACCTTTATATCATCATTTCTGTATATTCTTATGATAGCAATTATAATATTTGGAGATATTTTAAAAAGATTAGGCCTAGTATAGCAATATATATTCTTCTATATTTCAAAAACGGCGTTAGTCTGCTAACTCAATTAGGCATACATATAGAATAATGCTTGACTATTTATTATATGTGTTGTACTATATAGTTAAATTATGAGTACTATTTCTGATGGAGGGATAATCATGAGTCGTGATACTGCATATGTTCTTTGGT
Source organism: uncultured Veillonella sp. (assembly GCA_963521235.1). GTDB lineage: Bacteria > Bacillota > Negativicutes > Veillonellales > Veillonellaceae > F0422. The sequence continues at coordinate 816 of CAUQUX010000023.1, forward strand.
TTGATGAATTGCATCGTGAGGATGTGGATATTGTTGGTGGTAAGTCTTCTTCTTTAGGAGAAATGACTTCTTCTACGAATGTACCTGTTCCTTATGGATATGCTACAACAGCCCATGGCTATCGTTATTTCATGGAAGAAACTGGTTTAGTAGATCGAATTAAAGCTAAACTAGAAGAGTTACATGATGTGGAAAATTCTGCTTTGTTACGTAAGGTGACTGCAGAAGTACGTCAAATGATTATGGATGAGGAAATGCCAGCTCCATTAGCTGAGGCTATTCGTGAAGGCTATGAAGAGTTAGCACGTAAAGTAGGGGAAGAAAATCCATTTGTGGCGGTTCGTTCTAGTGCCACTGCAGAAGATTTGCCAGATGCTAGTTTTGCAGGTCAACAAGATACATACTTAAATGTTCGTGGCGCTGATATGATCATTGCTAAAGTAAAAGAATGCTATGCATCTACTTTTACTGACCGTGCTACCTACTATCGCGTAAAACAAGGTTTCGACCATATGACGGTAGCCTTGTCTGCGGCTATCCAAATGATGGTATACTCCAAAGCGGCAGGGGTTATGTTCTCTGTGAACATTATGAATGGTGATGATAAATCAATCATCATTGAAGGTTCTTGGGGCCTTGGTGAATATGTAGTACAAGGCACTGTGACACCAGATAATTTCACTGTTGACAAAGCGACTTTGCAAATTACAGATCGCATGATTAACGATAAAAATCTTGCATTAGTTCGCAAACCAGAAGGGGATTGTGTTGAAATTCAAATTCCTGAAGATCAAGCTCGTCAACAAGTTATCACTGACGAACAAGTTATCGAATTAGCAACCTATGCAAAAGCGATTGAGAAACATTATGGTTGCTACATGGATATGGAATGGGGCATTGATGAGCGCGATGGTAAAGTATGGATTTTACAAGCTCGTCCAGAAACTGTATTCTCTCAAAAGAAAGAAAAAGAAGAAGCTGTAGTGGAAGCGACTACAACAGAACGTAAGATTGTTGTAAAAGGTCTTCCTGCGAGCCCTGGTAAAGCAGCAGGTCGTGCTCATGTTATTGAAAATCCAGAAGATATCGATGATTTCAAAGAAGGAGAAATCCTTGTTACTACTATGACCGCACCTGACTGGGTACCAGCGATGAAAAAAGCAAAAGCGATTGTTACAGATGCAGGTGGTATGACTTGTCATGCGTCTATCGTAAGCCGTGAGTTGGGGATTCCTTGTATCGTAGGTACCAAATCTCGCAGTGAAGAAGCGACGAAAACAATTACTAATGGTCAAATGATTACTGTAGATGCTACCAATGGCATTGTGTATGATGGAATTTTAGAAGAAGCTACTAAAAAAGCAGAACCAGCAGTAGAAGCTCGCTATGTAGAGCCAACACCGATTACAGCTACTAAAATTTACATGAACTTAGGCGATCCAGACTTGGCTGAAAAATATGGTGTATTACCTTGCGATGGTATCGGTTTAATGCGTGAAGAGTTCATTTGGACTACTTTTATCCATGAACACCCAATGCATTTAATCGAAACAGGTCGTCGTGATTTTGCCATCGATACCTTAGCCGAAGGTATGCGTAAAGTGTGTGCAGCCTTAGCACCTCGTCAAGTTGTATTACGTTTAAGTGATTTCAAATCTAGCGAATATCGTGATTTAAATGGTGGAGACAAATACGAGCCAGAAGAATCTAGTGCGTTACTTGGATTCCGTGGCGCTTCTCGCTACTATGATGAACGCTATGCACCAGCTTTCTTGTTAGAACTAGAAGCAATCAAAAAAGTACGTAATGAATTTGGTTTCAAAAATTTGCAAGTCATGATTCCATTCTGTCGTACCGTGAAGGAAGCTGCAGAGGTAACTCGTATTATGGCAGAACACGGCCTACAACGTAATACAGACTTCAAAGTATGGTTGATGGCTGAAATCCCTGCGAACATTATCTTGGCGGATCAATTCAATCAATATGTAGATGGTTATTCTATCGGTTCCAATGACTTAACGATGCTTGTATTAGGCTGTGATCGAGATAATGAAACTGTACAACATATTTATGATGAAAGAAACTTGGCTGTAAAACGTGCTATTAAACATTTAATTGAAACAGCACACAAAGATGGCAAAACAGTATCAATTTGTGGACAAGCGCCAAGTGTATATCCAGAGTTCTGTGAGTTCTTAGTAAAACATGGTATTGATTCTATTTCTGTAAATCCAGATGCTGTGGTGTCTACGAAAAAAATGGTGGCACAATTAGAACAACGTATTATGTTAGATGCTTTGACAGGCAAAGGTCGTCAAAATACAGAAGCTTTAGATTGGTAATAGATGAGGAGGCTCTGGAAGGAGCCTCCTTTTTCATAGAAAGGTAACAATATGAATCTTTCAAAACGACAAGAATCGATTGTACAAATTGTACAACAAGAAGGGCCTATCACTGGTAAAGCTATCGCTACAAAATTGGACTTAACGAGGTCTGCGTTACGATCAGATTTAACGGTACTGACAATGATGGGTATTTTAGATGCACGGCCAAAGGTAGGGTATTACTATGTTGGTAAAGTGGCAAATAATCCCTTAGCGGCTGAGATTAATAGTTTTACAGTGGCACAAGTTATGTCAAGTGTGGTAGCAGTCAGTTCCACAGCATCTGTGTATGACACAATTGTTACCATGTTCACAGAAGATGTAGGAACAATATTAATCTGCGATGATGGTATATTAAAAGGAGTGGTTTCTCGTAAAGATTTATTGCGTGCCTCTCTTGGTGGGTCTGATTTAAATACTATGCCTATTTCCATGATCATGACACCTACTAGTAAAGTTGTAGTGGCATATCCCGATATGCCTGTTGTGGAAGCAGTAGAACGGATGATTGATTTTGAAATCGATTGCGTACCTGTCGTAGATAAGGTATTATTAGAGACAAGTAAAGAATATCGTGTAGTAGGTCGTATTTCTAAAACCACAGTGACCCGTTTATTTTGGGACTGTGGAAAACGATAGGAGTAATTATGGCTAAAATTATTTATGCAATTTCTGACTCCCTAGGAGAAACAGCTGAATCAGTGGCACGTGCTACGGCAAGTCAATATGATAAGGAAACGATTGATATCGTTCGTGTACCCTATATTAATGATGAATTACAGTTAAATGAAGTGGTGAAAGAGGCAGCAGCAGATGGGCATGTGATTTGTCATACCATTGTGTCACCAACCTTGCGGGCCTATTTGGATACAGCATGTAAGGCACAAGGAGTACAATCTGTAGATATTATGGGTCCTGTTATGAATGCAGTGGCCACTATGACAGAAACAGAGCCTAGATTGGCACCTGGTATGATTCATAAACTAGACCAAGAATATTTTAAAAAGGTAGAGGCTATTGAATTTGCCGTGAAATACGACGATGGTAAAAATCCAAAAGGCTTTGAAAAAGCAGATATTGTCATTATTGGTATTTCTCGTACTAGTAAGACACCATTATCTATGTTCTTAGCCTATAAAAAAATAAAAGTAGCCAATTTACCATTGGTACCAGAAGTACCATTGCCAGAAGAATTATTCCAAATTCCAGGGCGTAAGATTGTAGGGTTAATTATTGATCCTTTCAAATTGAACAATATTCGTGAAGAACGTCTTCGTACCATGGGATTGCATGCGGACGCTAATTATGCGAATGTAAGCCGTATTGAAGAAGAGTTAAATTATGCAAAAACTGTGATGAGACGGTTACATTGCCCAGTACTTGATGTAACTAATAAATCTATTGAAGAAACAGCTGGTATGGTGATGCAAATCATTCAAAAAAATCGTGTCATGGATACACGCTAAGCTAGGAGGTGTCATATGAGTATTCGTGAAATGCTAGAAGAACGAGAATATACTATGTTAAGTCCTTATGCGGCTAAAAGTAGAGAATCTGTACGCGATCGTGAAGAAGAACCTGATGCGTATCGAACGGATTTTCAACGAGATCGAGATCGTATTTTACATAGCAAATGTTTCCGTCGATTAAAACATAAAACACAAGTATATATTGCTCCAGGGGACCATTATCGGACTCGTATGACACATACCTTAGAAGTGGGACAGATTGGACGTACCATTGCACGGGCGTTGCGGTTGAATGAAGATTTGACAGAGGCTATCGCTATGGGGCATGATGTGGGACATACACCATTTGGACATGTGGGGGAATACGCCCTTCGTGATATGGTAGGTCATTTCAATCATAATGAGCAAAGCTTGCGCATGGTGGAAAGTATAGAAAAGGATGGACAAGGTCTTAACCTAACAACTGCTGTTCGTGATGGTATTTTAGGGCATACAGGTTCTCATATGCCTCTTACCTTAGAAGGGCAGATTATACGCACTGCTGATCGTATCGCCTATTTGTGTCATGATTTTGATGACGCGTTGCGAGCACATATGCTCAGAGTGAATGATTTACCGAAAGAAGTGGTACAGGTCTTTGGAGATACCCATTCCAAAATGATTACTGCCATGGTCACAGACATGGTGACATCCTCTATGGATCAACCGGTGATTTCTATGTCAGAACGTGGTGTGGAAACTATGAATATTTTCCGTCGTTTTATGTTTGAACGTGTCTATCGGGCACCGTCGTTAATTCCAGATCGGAATAAAGGTGACTATGTGGTAAAACACTTATTTATGTACTATAAAGAACATCCCGAGGCGATTCGCCATGAAATCCATCATGACAATCCCATTACAGACCAAGATATTGTGGACTATGTGGCGGGTCTGACAGATAACTATGCGATAAAACTATTTACTGAGTATTATATTCCTAAAGTATGGGATAACTAATCTGCTTTCAAAGAAATGCTGCGCTAAGGCGTGGCATTTTTTGCTTGCAAATTTAGGTTATTCATACCCTAAACTCTTTAAAAATAAAAGTTTGGGGTATTCATGCCCTAAACTTTCTAAAAATGAAAGTTTGGGGTATATAGACATCATCGAATTGATGGGTTTCATAGTTTGACATTTGTTCTTATTTTAAGTAAACTAAAGAGTAGTACTGAGTAGTATACTTTGAGTTTTAATAGATATAAAAGAGAGTATGAAAGGAGGGCTATATTGGTTACCGTTAAGGAGAAAATTTTAGCAGCGGCGGCCATAATGATTGAAGAGCAAGGCATATCATTCCGCATGGATGATTTGGCAAAACGTCTTACCATTAGTAAGCGTATGTTGTATGAACAATTTCGATCTAAACATGAAATTGTAGAAACCATTATAGTCCATGGAGCGAAAGAGTTTTACCAACAACACGAAAACATTGTGTTGAATAAAAGTCTTAGTTTAGAGGAAGTTCTATATCGGTATTTCAGAGTACGATCTAATTTGTATGCAGCCTTTAATGGAGAATCTTTTAAAGATATCTTCATAGCTATACCGCAGTTACAAGAAACGATGAATATTTTATTCAAGAAGGATTGGGACTTATTAAAAAACTATTTACTACATCAACAGGAGCAAGGGACTATTGCTCGCTATGTGGATGTTGATATTATCATTATGATGTTGCAAGGTGCTGTACGACGCATTGTGTTTGAAAGCTCCAATCATCATGAGGATATTTATAAATATATGCCAAAGGTTATTTCAGTTATATTACAGGGTATTACAAATAAGGGTGAAATGAATGAAAAAACAAGCGTATAATGGTTTAGTGGCAGCTAGCTTGGCAGCCCTTGTACTTGTATCTGGTTGTGGTGGACAAGCTCCGGGGCAAGGTCCAACGGAGGTTAACTCCTATAAAATCACAGCTACTGATACAAATGTACAAGAATCTTTCAATGGTACTGTATTGGCACAAAATTCTATTGTGATTCGAGCGAATGTATCCGGTCGAGTTGTTGAAAAATATGTAAAAGGGGGCGACACGGTAAAAGCCGGTCAAGCATTGTATCGTCTCGATGGACGTCAATACGAAGCGAATCTAGCTAGTGCACAAGCCAATGCAGCACGATCTAGCGCAGCGTACCAAAACTCTCAAGTAGATTTACAGCGCTATCAAACATTAGCAAATGAAGATGCCATTGCCCGCCAAACACTGGATACACAAGCTAGTGTGGCTGCACAAAATCGCGCAGCCTTAGAAGCTATGGAAGCACAAATCCGCTTAGCGGAAAATAATTTACAAGATACGGTTGTATATGCGCCATTTGATGGTACATTGGAAATGGATGATGTAGATTTAGGTACATTCGTTACAGCTGGACAAACAGCACTTGTCACATTGAACTCTACCGATCCAGTATATGTACAATTTAGTATGAGTGAAGCAGAGTACTTAGAATATAAAAAAGCACATCGTTCTGTAGATGGCGAAGTAGAATTGAAATTGTCCAATGGTGAAATCTATGGTACCTATGATGATAATCGCAAAATTGTAAGCACAATTAAAGGTCGCATTGTGGAAGCTGCCAAAAACTTAGATAGCGGTACAGGTCAGTTGATTTTAAAAGCAGCATTCCCAAATCCAAATCATATGTTGTTACCAAATATGTATGCATCCGTTATTACTAGCGGTGAAACTATTCAAGGCGCTATCTTAGTGCCATCTCGTGCTTTATTACAAGTATTGGATAAAACATTTGTGATGGTCATCCGCGATGGAAAAGTAGAACAAGTGCCTGTCACAACAAGTGGTACCAGTGGTAAATACACCATCATTCGTCCTTCCAAAGATGGTAAAGGTTTAACAGTAGGCGATGAAATCGTTGTAGATGGCTTAACAAAAGCGAAAAATGGCGCAGAAGTAAAAGCAACTTTATTAAGCAAAGAAGATATTGAGAAAGGTAATTAGGGTGATATTGTGTCAAAATTCTTTATTAATCGCCCTATCTTTGCCATCGTAATCTCTATTATCATTACATTGCTAGGGTTGATTTCCTTATCAAAACTGCCGATCGACAGATATCCACAGATTTCTCCACCGCAAGTACAGGTACGTACTGCCTACATGGGGGCCAATGCTGAGGTTGTAAGCGAATCGGTAGCGGCAGTCATCGAAAAACAAATCGTTGGCGTCCAAAATATGGATTATATGCAATCCACGAGTACAGGGGATGGTTCCTATAACTTGACAGTTCAATTTGAGCAAGGAACTGATGCCGATATGGATACGGTAAACGTACAAAACCGTGTAGCCCGTGCCTTGGCATCTTTGCCATCCGAAGTACAAACGGTAGGTGTGACAACTACGAAATCTTCTGGGGATATGGCCATGGTATTCTCCTTGGTATCTCCAAACGGTAGTTATGATAGAACTTTCTTAAAAAACTATGCCACTAACTATATGATGGATGCCATCAAATCTGTGAATGGTGTGGGTACAGTGCAAGAGTTCGGTGCTGATTATGCCATGCGTATTTGGCTTGACCCAACAAAAATGTCTAAGTATGGCGTTACCATAACAGATGTAAGCAATGCGATTCGCAGTCAAAACAAACAGGCTGCAGCAGGTGCGTTAGGTTCCGATCCAATTGACAAAGATCAAGCTTTCAACACATCTGTGAAAGTGCAAGGTCGTTTGGCTGAAATTTCTGAATTTGAAAATATTGTTATTAAAAAGGATAAAAAGAATAATTTATTGCATTTAAAAGATGTAGCTCGTGTTGAATTAGGGGCACAAAGTTATTCTGTAGAGCCTACAAGTTTCTCAAAAGAAACGGGCAATGATAAACCAGTAGCTGTATTTGCTGTTTCTTTAACGAATGATGCGAATGCATTAGAAACAATCAATGCTGTAAAAGAGGTTATTCACCAACAAGAAGAAGCATTCCCACCGGATATGCAAGCGAAGATTATTGTAGATAATACAAAATTTGTAAAAGCTTCTATGAAAGAAGTAGTAAAAACCTTTGAAGAAGCCTTGATTCTCGTAGCGATTATTGTGTACTTGTTCTTGCAAACATGGCAGTCTACAGTGATTCCAATGATTGCAGTGCCAGTATCTTTGATTGGTACTTTTGCGGCGTTCCAAGTAATGGGCTTTACTGTTAATACATTGACTTTGCTAGCCATGGTGTTAGCGATCGGTCTCGTCGTGGATGATGCGATCGTCGTAATCGAAGCTGTAGAATATGAAATGCGCTACAATGGGTTGAAACCAAAGGCGGCTACCGTAGCAGCCATGGAAAAAGTACAAGGCCCTGTTGTTGGTATTGCTTTCGTATTGATTTCCGTATTCGTTCCAGTGGCCTTCATGGGTGGTTTAACGGGGGTATTGTATAAACAATTCGCTTTAACAGTAGCTATTTCTGTTATTATTTCTGCCTTTGTAGCATTGACATTGACGCCTGCATTGTGTGGTATTATGTTAAAACCACATAAGCCAAAAGAGACTACTAATATAGTGGGTCGTTTCTTGGAGTGGTTTAATGGATTCTTGGATCGAAGAATCGATCAGTATGGTATTCTTTTAGCTCGTTGGTCCAATCGTCTATGGGCCACATGGTTGGCATTGGCTATCTTCTTAGGTGCAGCTTTTGGTATGATGCGTATGGTGCCAAGTGGATTCGTACCAGCTGAAGATAGTGGCTATTTCATGGTTGCTGTATCCTTACCTCCAGGGGCGACTTCTAGTCGTACAAAAGATGTATTAACTGATTTAGGTCATTTCTTGAACGAAGATAAAGATTCTGATGGGACCATCACAGTACCTGGCTTTGATATCTTAGCTGGGGCAGCACAAACGAGTGGTGGTGTAATCTTTACATCCTTAACAGATTGGGGTGAAAGAACGCAACCAGATCAACAGCTTGGTTCGAAGATTAGAAATACTTTCATCCATGGTTCTAAGGACCCACGAGGAACGATTATTCCGTTGAATCCACCATCCCTCCCAGGTCTTGGTAATACAGGTGGTTTCTCCATGTACCTCATCAATAAAGCGGGTCATAGTACAGAACAAATGAATGCGGTAGTGCAACAGTTCTTAGGAGAAGCTCAAAAACGTCCTGAGTTCCGCAGTATTTATACGACTTTCAATACGGCCACACCATCCTATAATTTTGATGTGAATCGTGATAGAGCGGCTCGTGATGGCGTAGCGGTGACAGATATTTATACAGCCTTACAAGGATATTATGGTGGTATGCAGTTAAATGACTTTACTAAGTTTGGTAAAAACTACAAAGTTATGTTACAAGCGGACAATCAGTTCCGTACCGATCCTAGTATGAATCATCTATTGACTGTTCGTAATGCAGCAGGTCAAATGGTGCCAGTTGATACGTATATTACACCGCAAAAAACGACATCTGCCTTTGTGGTAACACGATATAACAACTTCCCAGCAGTGAGCATTGGTGGTAATACTAAGCAAGGTGTTAGCTCTGGTGATGCTATCAAAGCCTTAGAAGAAGTGGCGAAAAATACATTGCCACAAGGATATACCTATGATTGGGGTGGACAAACTCGTGAGGAAATCAAAGCGGGATCCCAAGTGTTGATTATCTTTGGATTCGGTATTGTCTTTGTATTCCTTGTGTTGGCTGCCTTGTATGAATCTTGGAAAGTACCATTTGCAGTACTATTATCTGTTCCAACAGGTATCTTTGGTGCTGTACTTGGTCCATGGTTATTCAATATGATTGGTGCCATGATGAAATCTACACATTTCTTTGCCTTGGATATTTATTTCCAAATTGGCTTGCTTACCTTGGTGGGCTTAGCAGCGAAGAATGCGATCTTGATTATCGAATATGCTAAAATTCGTGTTGATGAAAGAGGTATGAACTATGTAGATGCAGCCATTGAGGCAGCGAAGATTCGTTTACGTCCTATCTTGATGACGTCCTTTGCATTCATCATTGGATGCTCGCCATTGATGTTGGCAAGTGGCGCTGGTGCTGGTGCCCGTGCATCCTTGGGTGTGACCGTAGTATTTGGTATGATTACAGCCACATTCTTTGGAGTGGCAATCATCCCTATGTTGTTCATCATTATAGAAAAACTAGGCTTTAAACGTCACTAATTAGGCTATGCAGCCTCGTGGGTCGTTACTTGTAAGGCTATGCAGCCTTGTGGCGGTCTTAGCTAGGTAAAGGGAAGAGCACGACATATTCCTCCGCAAACTGATACAGTGGTTAGGTTTGCTCCGGAACATGTCGTGCTCTTCTTGTGTTTGTGTTATTTGGTCAGTAAGGGCGCCACAAAGGCTACTACACCTAACTGCGTTTCTCAGAGTATAGTTAGAGCACGGCATACTCCTCACAAACGGTATTTCATAATGTATCCTCTCTTGTAAGGCTATGCAGCCTGTGGCGGTTTTAACTAAATAGGATAAAGGGAAGACCGTAACACACCCCTTCTCAAACTATACAGTGGTTATGTTTGTTCAGGGGTATGTTACGGTCTTCTGCGTTTGAGTATATTGTCAGTAAGGATCGCCACGAAGGCTGCTACGCTTAACTGCGTTCCTCTTGGGTTGGGAACTATATTGATAAATATTAACATTTTGAGTAATTTTGTAGTATAATGAAAATATAGAAGTGTCATTGACGTGTTGTTAGGCTCATCTCTTCCTACTATGGGAGGAGGTGATTTCTATGAAGTTTTTGAAAAGATTATCTTTATTGGTAAAATTTTTGAAATTAATTATAGATATTTATCGTTTCTTTAACTAGAAATGACAAAGCCTAACGTAAATGATAAGTGTTCGTACCACTTATACACGTTAGGCAAGTCAAATTTTCCGATATTTGAGATGAGCCTAACGCCTGCACACGTTAATGGCTCTTCTTTTTTACATATCAAGTATACCATACTTTGCAAAAAAAAACTACTTGGTCCTACACCTAACTGCGTTGCTCTAAAAGTTAAATTGTGGGAGAGGTTTGTGTTTTATGGTATAATGAAAAAATAGCCGATGAACTAGGTTCATTCGATGAGTGAGGTACAAATGAAAGTTATTATTTCAACGTTGAATTCAAAATATATACATTCTTCTTTGGCGTTGCGCTATTTGCAGGCTTATGGAAGAACGAAAGACGAGGCATATGAGATAGTGGAATACACTATTAATATGCCTATTTTAGATATTTTAAATAATGTGACTACGTTAGACGCAGATGTAATAGGCTTTGCTTGTTATATCTGGAATATCGATATGACATTGCATCTATGTTCTATGATCAAAGCGGTCCGCCCTAGTACTAAGATTATCTTAGGGGGGCCTGAGGTGAGTTATACAGCGCGGGAACTATTAGAAGACCACTCGTATATTGACTATATTGTGCAAGGGGAAGCTGAGGAGGCTTTTACTTCCTTTGTGAAA
>CAUQUX010000024.1:0-11874 GCA_963521235.1 uncultured Veillonella sp.
GCATTGAATTTTATCGATGAATAGCATATAATAGTAATGTTATATCATAAAATCAGAGTATTAGGAGGCGAGTCCTATTTTAGACTTTAAGCGTTTTACCTTAGAAGATAAGCCCCGTATTGATGCGTATTTTGGAGAGCATCATTATGAAGCGTCAGATAATAGTTTTACTACATTGTTTATGTGGCAAGATATTTATGGCATTACTTGGGCAGAAGAAGAAGGTGTATTATTTATTAAAGGTGGTGGAGTGACAGAATCTCCATTTATGTTGCCACCATTTGCTGGAAAAGATGCCAAGTTCGTAGATGGACTGAATATGGCAAAGGAATGGTTCAAAGAAAACGAACTTCCTTTTTTATTGAAAGGTGTTAACCCGATCATGGTGGAACGGATGCAAAAGTTGTGTCCTGACTGCTATGAATTTACACCTGACCGTGATAACTTTGAATATATTTATCGTACAGAAGACATGATTACCTTAGCGGGTAAAAAGTTACGTCAAAAGAAAAATCATTTAAATCAATTCCGTATGCAATATTCTAATTATGAATATATGCCCATTGATGATACTACCATTCCTCTCTGTCGTGAAGCGGCAGCGCAATGGGTGGAAACACATCATGAAGAAGGCATCGAAGATGAGTTAACTGCTATCAACTTGCTCTTTGATCATTGGGATGCATTGGGACTTGTAGGCGGTTGCATTAAATTGTTCGGACGAGTAGAGGCTTTCACTATTGGAGAAATGCTAAATGAACATATGGCGCTCATTCATATTGAGAAAGCAAATCCAACTATCCGTGGTTTGTACCAAGCTATCAATAATGAATTTATCCGTCATGAGTTCGTAGATACACAGTTTATCAATCGTGAAGAAGATATGGGCTTACCAGGTCTTCGCATGGCGAAAGAGTCGTACAACCCAGATCATTTTGCAGAAAAATATGATGCTCGTTGTGCCAAAGAAGGCGCTTGCGAGGGTAATGCGTAACAGACACTGTATAATTCCTAGGGACACATAATAGGTTCCTAGGAGTTTTATTTTCTTTCTGAGTAAGGAATCGTTTGTCCTTGGCGATGTAGCCTGTGTTCGCTTGCTGATACTGTGCAAGACGATCAAGGTATATCATGACGAGATAGTAACAGGATTGATGTAGATAATGAAAGGAGCCAATATGACCTATTTTTGGGAAGGATTACTGATCGGTTTTGCTGTGTTGGCGCCCATAGGGATGCAGAATCTATTTATCATTAATACAGCATTGGTACAAAAGGTGTCGCGTATTATCACCACCATTTTAATCGTAGCATTTTTCGACCTAACCTTGAGTGTGTCAGCCTTTTATGGCATTGGTGCTATCTTCGATATATGGCCATTTTTGAAAGGCATCGTTTTATTGCTAGGTGGGGCGGTCATCTTTTATATGGGGTACACGGTGTTTAATACGGAACCGAATGTATCCCATGTGGATACGAACGTGACCATCTGGAATATCGTGACCACTGCTTTTGCAGTGGCGTGGCTGAATCCGCAGGCACTCATCGATGTGACCATGATGTTCGGTGCTGTGAAAGCCAGCATTCCAGAGGAATCATCCCTCTATTTCTTACTAGGATATATCGTATCTGCTTTTGCTTGGTTTGGGGCATTGTCTACGATTATTCACAAATTAGCAAAGCGCATCAAGATTTCGCAACTCGTATGGATCAACCGCATCTGTGGGTTGATTTTATTCGGATATGGGGCGAAATTATTCTTAGATGGTGTGTTCATATATCTGTAAGTTTACATTTTGTTTCTATATACAGTGCAGCATACCAAGTTGTTGGATTAGCACGGATATGTTACATCTAACAAAGTGGTATAGGGCTCTTGTTGTTAAGGATTAATTAGGCAATCATACTATACAAGAATAAGGGATGCATACTTGAAAGAGCCGGCTAGGCTGGCTCTTTTTCTATGTCTGTAAACTTTCACAAAAGAAGTGTATAAAGGGTCTAGCAGTAGGCCCTTATTTTTTTATATAATAATACCATAAAGTATTCGAACTGTTTTCTATGTACCATAGCGATGGAAGAGGGATTATTTTGAAATTTAGAATTGCTAAAGAGTCAGACACAAAAGAAGTAAAACGTTTGTGGGCCTATTGTTTTGAACCAGAGGATCATCCATTTTTTAAATACTATTTTGATACGGCCTATGAACCAGACAATACGATGGTGGGCATCGACCGTAGTTATTTGGTGAGCACTGTCCATTTACGACAAAATACCATTCGTGTTCGCGGTGTGGACCTTCCTATGTCGTACATGGTAGGGGTTGCCACAGATCCGATTGTGCGACGCAGTGGGGTCGGTAAAAAATTATTGAAAGCAGCCTTAGGGGAATTGAAAGAACGTGGGCAAGGCTTAACCATTTTAATGCCTTCTTCCGCTGGGTTTTATCAAAATTATGGCTGGGATTTGTACGCCCATCAATGGGTACAAACCATGAAATTGGACGAGTTAGCCCCTCTGTTAAAGAAACTAGACAAAACCTTATCCTTTGGCATGTTGCGCTCCCCTCGTGAATGGAAACGCTTAGCAGGCGTCTATGAAACGTACACAAAACCATTGTCCGGCTATGCGGTACGAAAAGAAAAAGAATGGGTTCGCCTATTGGAATCCATTTTTGCAGAAGGCGTGCAAGTGGGATATGTAAAAAATGATTCTGGACAATTAGAAGGTTATTGTTTCTATCGTTTAGGAGAGCCTGAGATCGGGGTGAGCGAGTTTGTGTACACCACTCGTCGGGCTCAAAAAGCATTGATGAACTTCTTGTACAACCATCGTTCCCAAGGTGAAAGCGTGCGTTGGAATGAAGGTATGATTGACCAAGGCTACATCTTTCACACGGATGGAAAAACGGGGCACAGTACGATGCCATTTATGATGAGCCGTATCGTAGATGTGAAACTCGCTATGGAAAGCATCCCTGTACCAGTAGCATTAGAAGGAGCTATTCAATTCGGTGTGAAAGACCCATTATGTGAGTGGAACCACGGCACCTATGTAGTGTCCTATAAAGAGGGCAAAGCCCAAGTGGTGAAACATAAAGACCATGTAGACATCAATGCAAAATTAGTGTTTTTCGTAGGGGCCTTGAGTTTATTGCTTATGGGTCGCATGAGTGCTACAGAACTTGCTTTTGAAGAAACATTAGAAGGACCAGATGATATATTAGAAGTGTTAAATCGGGCCTACCCAAGACAAAATACATATATTAATGAATGGTGGTAAGACAATGACGACACAAGTAGATAAAAAAGATTGGCGCTTTCCATCTAATGACAATGGACAAATTTATGGCATAGCAGATTCTGGAGTGGAGACCTTTAACGGGTCTCCTATTACTTCATTAGCCCGAGAAATTTGTCAGAACTCATTAGATGCTAGCGATGGTAGTAAAGAACCAGTACGCGTTGAGTTTAATGCCTTTTCGATTCCCACTAATGATATACCAGGTATCGATTCCTTACAGGATGCTTTTCTGAGGGGATACCAATTTTGGTCTATCCAGCAATCTGACAAGGCTCGCAAGTTTTACAGAGCAGCCATAGATGCCACTCATGAAATGATGGTGACCTGTTTGCGAATTAGCGACTTCCATACAACGGGCTTGACGGGAGCCAAGGATACCTATAATTCTCCGTGGTGCAATTTGATAAAATCCTCTGGCGCTTCCGATAAAAGTGGCACCAAAGGGGGCTCGTTCGGGATTGGTAAGTTTGCACCCTATGCATGTTCTCGATTGCGCACAGTGCTCTATAGTACGGTAGCAAACGATGGCATCGCTGCCTACCAAGGGGTGTCGCGCCTCACATCCTTTGCCCAAGAGGACGGAAGTATTACGCAAGGTACAGGCTTTTACGGACAGGATAAAAATACGCCGATTTGGGAATCCTATTCCTTAGATCCAGACTTTACACGCCCTTCCGATTGCTATGGCACAGATGTGTTTGTGGTGGGCTTTCACAGTTTTGCCCATTGGGAAGAAGATATGATTGGCGCTATCCTTGATGGATTCCTATATGCCATCCTGTCTGGGACGTTGATCGTGAAAGTAGGGAATCAAGAAATATCGAAAGAGACCTTACCACAACTCATTGAGCGTTATACAGAACGAAAAATTGAACGCCTAGACCTTAGAAAAGGCTATGCCGATGTGTATTACCGTGTGTTGACTGGTGAGGAAGAGACATGTCCTACGTTTACGATGACGGTGGACAAGCCAGGCATGCGAGGAGAATTACAATTACGGCTGATGATTCATGAAGACCTACAAACATGTCGTCGTGTGGCGATGATTCGTGAAACCGGTATGAAAATTCTAGATAAAGATCGCATCAACGGCGTCATCCCTTTTGGGGGTACTGTATACATTCAAGGGCAAGAACTCAATGGATATTTGCGGAACTTAGAAAACCCACAGCACATGGAGTGGGAAGTAGAACGGGCAGACCGACCAGAAGAGGCACGGAAGCTATTGTCTTCTTTCACAAAGTTTATTAAAGAACAGTTGAAGAACTTGCAAAGTGAAGATGTACAAGATAGTTTAGACCCTGCGGTGGGAGAACTATTACCAGCTCTTGAGCCGGGAGGAGACGAGAAACAGCAGGTAGACCATGTGTCGGATCGGATTCGCCATATTGAGGTGAATAAACAAAAGCCATTGGTTACGAAGAGTCGTAAAAAGGGAGACGACCCTTTATTTGAAGATTACGAAATGCACAAAGAGGCGAAGACACAACAATTAGAAGGGGGCCTCGGTCAAAAGCGGATTACACGACAACGGAGACAGCGGACAGTGGCGCCTAGTCGCGCAGGAGACCGACAAATGACGGCACAAAAACGTGTTTCTGTGATTCCTTTCAAGCGGTCTAGAATCATCTGTTTAAACCGCAAGGAAGGCATTTACCAGATTGTGTTTGTGCCCACTGTACACGCTCAGAATGGCATGATGGATGTATTTATGGTGGCAGAAAGCAGTCATTATCGGGCGAATCTACTTGAAGTGGACTGCACGGGACACTCGAATTGCTATATGGAAGGAAATCGCATTCGTGGATTGACCTTTGTGAAAGATACACCGTTGCGGATTACGGTTCGCATAGATTATAAAGACTTCTGTTCGATGGAGGTAGTAGCGTATGGAAATAAGACAAAAGCTGTATCCGTATCCGGTTTTAGCAAATTATTCCGATGATTATGTGGATAGTTCCTTTCAAGTAGATATACAGCTCGCCAATGATGGATACGATGTGAAAGTCACATTAGATGCGAACTTATCTTGCTCTGCTTTAGATGCGCTCATCTTTGAGGGGCGTGCGGTCTATGCCTATCACTTTGAATGTGCACAGACTGGATTTCGTCGTGTCTATGAATCAAGAGAACGGTCTTTACAATGTTTGTTGCTCGATAAGGAAATCAACGGTCGTTTAGAAATCTGTACGTTCATCGTGGCGAAAGAAGACATTCCTAACTATACGTCGTCGAACTTTCACGAAGATTATGTAGGGCAATCCTTTGAAATCGAGGAAGGTTGCATCCTTGCCGTAGGGGATACCTTTGATACAGATATTGAGAAAGTAGTGGATGATTTATCCAACACGCCATCTATTTTTACGATTACGAAACATCCCGATGAAAGTTACCAACATATGGTAGTGGATTATGAACAGCAGAAAATTATCATTAAGCTGCCAGTTCATGATTATATGAGTTATAAAGCCATCTTTGGTAATGTGTCGATGCGCAAAGTGTTGCACTCTATGACGATCATTCCAGCCCTCATCTATGTGCTGTCGGAATTGAAACAAATGCGTGTGGAAGAACGGATGGACTATGATGATAAAATTTGGTACCGCACCATTCGCAGTGTGTTGAAACGAAGTTTTGATTGTCTATTGGAAAGCGATGCTTTTGAGGAATATTCTATGATGGACTTAGCTCAGAGAATGTTGCATAATCCTATTTCAGGGGCTTTCAGTACCCTGGTATACGGATTGGATTCGATAGGAGACGATGAACTATGAAATTAGAATTAATCTCCCAAGATAGCATTGATATTATCAAGAGTAATTTAGATATTTGGAAACCACGATTTGATGCGGATGATGCCAGCTGGTTAGAGGAAAAGCTAGAAGGCATGCTCTTTTTGCCAACTTCCTATGAGGACATCCCAGATTTTGAAGTGATTATGGACGGGGAGAATCCTTTTACTACAGAAGCAAAAAATGTGGAAATTGTGTATGGTAATTTACAGTTTTTGACAGACTCCCAAGCATCAGATGAACGGCTATGGGCTGGTTTAGGACTCGGTCATTTTTGGAACTATATTAAATACCGCTGGAATATTGACGGACAATCTTCAGTGGATACCATACGGAATCATTTCTTCTTTGGTATGGGTCCACGGGTGTCGCTGACTCGACAAGGGGTAGCTCGACTGTGGTGGATTGGACGATTGACCTATGACGGACAACGATCCGACCCGTTTGAATTAACAAAACTAGTGTGTGAACAAGCTAGCTTTATCACAGATATATTAGAGCGCAATACATCCAATAACCCGCGTATCGTTCACGCTTTCTTGGATGCTTTGTTGGCCCTTCGAGGCGAAGGCATTACCATCACCGCAGAGCTAGTACGAGAGCTGAGTAAGTATCTTAACGTCTTAGGCGGGACCTATCTCTTGGACTGCTTGTCACCAGAAAAAATCATATTGAAAGTCACAGAAAAAGGGAAAGAAATAGCAGAGAAGAGCGGAAACACATAAACAATGAGAAAAGCGAACCATGAGAATGCGGTTCGCTTTTTACTGTATAGGATAGTTGTTTTAAATAAGGTTCTTATAATACTCAACTATAAAAGGATGATTAAGATGTTTTTGAATTTGTTTTTCTATGTTTGATTTTCGTTCAAGTTCTTTGTCCGGTGGAAATGAAAAGTTATCCCATTTATCAGCAGTTTCTTTTAAAATTAATAGCAGTTTTTCTAAGGTAATTACACTATGATTATTTGGATAATAAATTTCTTTGATAGACTTAGTAGTTACTAATTGGATATTGTTGTCGTTTAATGTCTCTATCACATCTTGACTGATAGACTCATCAAGAGTTACCAAAAACATTTCTCTTGCACCAGTGCGAGCCATTTCTTCTGGGACTTCTTGCCAACGTTCACGTAGCGTTGTTTTTGCACTAATTAAAACAGTATCACGTTTATTAACAGTATACTCAGTAGATCCAGGAGACACAATATCGACAAGTTTTCCAAGTCCTTTTTCTGTAAAATATCTTGTTCCGATACTACCTTGGCTATCTAATGGAATATTTGCGCCAATCAGAATGAGTTCAATGATAGCTTCAAACTCTTTACCAGCACGACTACGTCTACTTTGAGTATTAGAAAGGTTTAAGCTATAGATATGAGATGGGAACTCACTGGTAAACCAGTTGATAGCCTCCTTGCTTCCCATAGCATCTATATCTTTATTTTCATATAGGGAAGCAAGCATTTCTGAGGTGAAGTGCTTTTCTTTTTCCTGAAATTCTTTCCATGATATATCGCGAAGTAATTTCATTATAATACTAGCATGCTCAAAAAAATATTCGGGACTTTTTTTGTTTAAATCTAATGTAGTAAATTGTTTGTAGATAAGATCATATGGTTTAATATCTGAAAAGTATTCAGCACGACTTGTTTTTATAAAATTTACATATAACTTTAGATCCATAGTTTCTCCTTTCCAAATGCAAATAGACTTGTTATAATTGTGTCAAGTACAGGACATAAAGTCCTATTATTAACACATAAGAAAGAGGTAAAGTCCTTTGATTACAAGTATACAAAATAATGAAGAGAAATGCCAATGTATTGGTGCCTTAATAAAAGAAAAAAGAATACGGTTAAATATGACGCAAAAAGAATTAGCTGATGCTGTTGGTTTGGCTAAACATGGAGATAGAACTATTAGACGATGGGAGAGTGGGATTGGTAGTCCCTCGAAACTAGAACTGAATCAGATATTATTATTTCCAGAAGATGTACCATTTAAGAACAAGGATGATGCAGACTATACAATGATAGATTTATTTGCGGGTATTGGTGGTACTAGATTAGGCTTTCAACTAACAGGTAGAACAAAAGTAGTTTTTAGTAGCGAAATTGATAAATTCGCTGCGAAAACATATAAGTCTAACTATGGTGAAGAGCCATCAGGAGATATTACGTTAATCCATGAGGAGGAAATCCCAAACCATGATATTTTGGTGGGAGGCTTTCCATGTCAGGCATTTAGTCAAGCAGGTAAAAAATTAGGCTTTGAAGATACTAGGGGGACATTATTTTTTGAAATAGAACGAATTATTAAGGCAAAAAGACCGAAGGCTTTTTTACTAGAAAATGTAAAAAACCTAAAAAGTCATGATAAAGGTCAAACTTTCAGTGTCATAAAAAGAACCCTAGAAGATCTTGGGTATGCTGTATATGATAATATTTTTAAAGCGAAAGACTTTGGGGTTCCCCAAAACCGAGAAAGGATTTATATAGTAGGATTTGATAGAAATAGTGTTCCTAATTATGCCACATTTGAATTTCCAAATCCGCCAAAAACACAAGTAAGTGTAGGGGATGTTTTAGAGAAAAATGTATCTGAAAAGTATACGATTTCTGATGCGCTGTGGGAAGGACATAAACGAAGAAAAATTGAAAATAAAAAAAATGGAAAAGGGTTTGGATATTCATTGTTTGATGCAGAAAGTCCTTATACTAATACTATCTCTGCTAGATACTATAAAGATGGCAGTGAAATATTAATACGTCAAGATGGAAAGAATCCAAGAAAAATAACACCAAGAGAAGCAAGTAGATTACAAGGGTTTCCGGAAGAGTTTATTATACCTGTTAGCGATACACAAGCTTATAAACAGTTTGGAAATTCTGTTGCAGTACCAGTCATTAATGCAATAGCCTTAAAAATGCTAGAGGTATTAGATGCAAATAAATTTAGAGCATAAAAATAGTATTAAAATAAGGAATGAAATTTGACTATGTTGAGAGGTGCTTTTATGAAAAAACTAACCACATCTATTTTACTAGCACTTTTCAGTGCGACCATCTTCACACCAACTTACGTAGAAGCGAGTTGGTTATCTAAAACATGGAAAAAGATTGAAAAATCTTGGAATGAAGCGGGGAATCAAAGCAGCACTACTGGAACAAGTACTACATCTTCCAGTACGATTCGGTTACCACAACGATCTGAGTATCCGAGTAGTTATAGTCCAGGTCAGTTCGTAGGTCAAAGACCGGATGTACAAGACCTTATTATTGCAGGTGTGCCAGTGAGTGCTCAATATAGCGAGATACGAAGAGCGTTAGGTACACCGACAGCAGAGAAAATGTATACTCCCGGGATGGTATTTGGTGGCTCCAATATATTTATGCGATATGGTGGGATAACCTATGAAAGTGTTCATGGAGACTTTGATAGGGCAGGAATGATTACCGTGGTGAATCGGGATGCTGTAACTCATAGGGGGATTGCAGTAGGTGATTCCTTGGAAACAGTGTATAAGGCATATGGTAGACCTACTCATATCAATAGCAGAAATGATTGGTTTTATGGAGCTTTTATATGGGCATCAGATGCCAAAAGTGGGATCACTTTTGAAAATGATGGAGAAAAGGTAACTAAGATTAGAGTTATTAATTCTTAAACTCATATGTTACAGAGTGTTCTACTAACATACAAGGAGGCACCAACCCAAACAGAGCTAAATCATTCTAAATTTTCTCCTCTTTTCATCTGGTATCATTTTCTCAAGATATCTTCACAAAGATAAGAAATCATACATATATTCAAATTATTACTGAGGCATTTAAACGATATACTAAAAGAACTGAAAAAAATATTCTCTTACTTTCTGAGTTCGCAAAGCTGTTGAAAGTAGAGGACAAAGTTAAATCATATTTAGAGGTACTTTTATGAAAAAACTAACCACATCCATTTTACTAGCCCTATTCAGTGCCACTATCTTCACACCAACTCATGTAGAGGCAAGTTGGTTGTCTAAGTCTTTGAAAAAGCTAGAAAAAGTTTGGAATGAAACCTCAGAGCGAAATAAGGCGTCTAGGGAAGGATCTGCAGATACAAGTACTACATCTTCCAGTACGATTCGGTTACCACAACGATCTGAGTATCCAAGAAACTTTGGTCTTCATCAAGTTGTAGGTCATTCATTAGAGACTATTGAATATCAAGTGTTGGGAGTTCCTATGGGAGCTACTTTCAGACAAGTAAGAAATAGCCTTGGGGATCCTACTGAAATTAAACATGGTATGAGATATGGTGGTGTAAGATTTGCAATGTCATTTACAAAAGGTGACTATTATGATACGAATGTGGTAGATTATATTGAGATTACGAATAGGGATGCTACGACTCATCGTGGGATTGCAGTAGGTGATACATTAGAACAAGTGTATAATGCCTATGGTCGACCAACACATATTTTTGATAATAATGCGTGGTTTTATGGTGCATTCATGTGGAACTCGGATTATATTTTAGGTATTTATTTTGACAATGATGGTGAAAAAGTTACTAAAATTAGACTGTTGAAATAGTTGATTTCTCGTTTATTCTAAGAACTCAAAGGAGGCATAACATGACCAAAACACAATCATTTCAAACTTCCGCCTCGCTTTATCAGGAACTATTTTCCCAAAACAATTCCACCAGCATTACCCGTGAATACAGTCCACTGTTAGAGCGTTTCCCTCTCACTCATGGTGTGACGTACCGCTATGGTGGTGTTAGTGAAGGCAGTTTTGCTAGTTTCAATATGGGTCTTCATGTTGGTGATGATCCAGAAGCGGTGGCAGAGAACCGCAAACGGTTAGCACGGGTGTTAGGTGTGGATTCCCATCGTTTGACTTGTGGTGAGCAAGTGCATGGGATAGGTGTGACGAGGGTGACGGAAGAACTTGTCGGTCGAGGCGCTTTCAGTTGGGACGACAGCATTCCAGACAGTGATGCAATCCATACGAATTTGATGAATGTTCCTCTCTTGTTGCTCGTGGCGGACTGTGTGCCTGTGCTCATCTATGATGCGGTGCATCATGCAGTGGCGGTTGTTCATGCAGGTTGGCGTGGTGCCATCGCTCATATTGTAGAGCGAACGATAGATAGTATGCACGAGGCGTACGGAACGTTGCCAGAAGATTGTTATCTCTTCATCGGTCCCTCCATTGGGGCGGACTCCTTCGAGGTGAGTGAAGAGATTGCAGAACAGTTCCGGCAAGACATGCGCGCCTTGAGACTTTCACAGGTGGACGAGGTGGTGCGTTATATCCAACGCGAAGGACAACCGACACCTACACCGCATGTGGATCTGAAAGGATACATTGCAGCCTGCGTGGTACAGAAGGGTGTACCACTGGAGCAAGTGTCCATATCATTCACTGACACGATGACCACCGATGGATGTTACTCGTACCGGCGAGATCAAGGACGGACTGGGCGGATGGCTATGTTCGCTGTTCTGCGAGACCAAGCCTAGGACACAGATGTTTTAGACTCCTTTCTCTTAAGGCTGGTCACTTTCACAGGACACCCTAGGATATTGAAGGGCACTGGAGGACATTACATGCGATGACGGTGTACAATCGGGGTGTATACTTTCATTCAGACAGGGAATACTTGACAAATCTATAAACTAGATTACTAAGAATAAGAAAATACAGAGAACTAGGCTTGAAATCATGCTTTTTCTATGTACTTTTCTTATTCTTTCGTTTATAATAAAAAAGATAAAGTATTATTTT
>CAUQUX010000025.1:0-11434 GCA_963521235.1 uncultured Veillonella sp.
GATTAAAGAATTGACCGGTACAGAAGTGCAGTACGTAGCGGATGTAAATACATTGCCACAGGTTGTGTTGGACTCTATCCAACCTAATGATTTAGTCATCACTATGGGGGCAGGTAATATCAATCAATTTGGACCAAAACTATTAGCTTTATTGGAGGAAAAATAAAGTGAAAGATAAACGTATCATTGTCCTCATGGGAGGGCCATCAAAAGAAGCTGAAGTATCAAGAAGAACAGCAACAGCTATTGCAGAAGCCTTACAAGGTAAAGGGTACAAGGCTAGTACTTTAGAATGCAATCCAAGCACAGTAGTGCAGGATTTACAAACCTTACAATGTGATGTGGTATTTAATGCTATCCACGGCAAATACGGTGAAGATGGCGCCTTACAAGGGGCTCTTGAAATGGCAGGGATTCCTTACACAGGATCAGGTGTCATGGCACATGCAGTAGGAATGAATAAAAAAATGAGTAAACATGTATTTTTAGGCGCTCAGATTCCCACAGCTAATTCAAAATCCTATGATAGCCAATTACAATCCGTAGATACGATTTTAGAAGATATTCATAGAAACTTCAAAGTTCCCTTTGTTGTGAAAGCAGCCAGTCAAGGATCTAGTATTGGTGTAGCGATTATTAAGGATGAAGCTACTGTTGATACAGAAGTGAAACAAGTGTTGGATATAGACCACGTTATCGTAGTGGAAGAATTTGTAGATGGCAGAGAATTTACAGTATCTGTATTAGATGGTAAAGCCTTGCCAGTCATTGAAATTCGACCTCACTCTGGAGAATATGATTATGCTTCTAAATATACAACAGGGGCAACAGACTATTTAGTGCCAGCACCTATAACAGATGCACAAGCGAGTGCCATGCAACACATTGGTGAACGTGTATACCAACAAATGCAATGTGCTGGTGTTATCCGTGTAGATATTATGATGAATGCGAAGGATGAAATGTTCGTATTGGAGTACAACACCGTGCCAGGTATGACAGCTACGTCGTTAGTACCTAAAGCGGCAAGAGCTGTAGGGATTGAATTTCCAGAACTATGTGAACAAATTCTTCAATCTGCTGGATTGCATAAATTTTAGGAGCCGCTATGAATGTAAATGGATTTCAAGAGCAGAGTGGGCACACGGTTCCTCCTCATGAGGAACAGTTCAACCGTGAAAGTCCAATCCACCCTGTAGATGAGGAAGAAAATCCTTGGGAAATTGTGACCATAGATACACCAGAAGGTCCTAAGCGGGTACGTCGCAGACGGAAGGTAAAACGAACTAAAAAGTCGAAGCCCGTATTGTGGAAAGTCGTGGTGGGTGCACTTCTATTGGTAGGGGTGTTTACGCTACCATTGCCTATTGGGCAAATTCAAGTACGAGGTACCGATCAGTTGACATCAGAAGATGTGGTGACCATTGGTGACCTAGGGTATCCTGTCAACATTTTGCGGGTTAGAACTGGTGCCTTAGAGGAACGACTACAAAAAGACCTACGTGTTGATACGGCTCATGTATCCTATGCGTTGCCTCTTACATTACAAGTGGAGGTGAAAGAACGTAAAGCTGTGGTTGTGGTGCCATCACAATTTGGCTTTGTTTCCTTAGATAGACAAGGTATGGTCATTGCTAGCAGCCCTACGATTCCAGATACGACAGTCCCTATTATTTCTGGGGTTCGCTTAGGAAATGCTTTATTAGGTGATACCATTGAGGCAGAAGGAATCCGTGGCGCTATTGCGTATATGGAAGCTTTCACAGCGGATACACAAAAACAAATTGGTGAAATTAATGTAGGCGATGCTGATACAATGATTGCCTATACGGTGGAAGGGTTGCCTATACATATTGGGGACCGAAATAATTTAGAAGAAAAAGCAAAGATCACTGCAGATATGCTTGTGGATATTGCGCAACGTCATGTATCTGCGGAGTATATCGATGTAAATATTAAATCCCCTTTTATTAAAACGCAATAGAGGAGTATAAAGTTGAAACAAGGGCGTATCGCCATAGCTGTGGTGAGCATGATTGTAGGGGTTATGCTTGTGACGCAGTATAGAATGACACAAACCATTGCGGAAGGCAATGTGAATTTACAACGAAGTGGAGAATTGGCGCTAAAGATTAATTCTCTACAAGAAGAACGGGCGGGCCTAAAAAAACAAATTGCTACTATGAAAGAAGAAGGAAGTCTCGAGGGAATTAAAGAAGAAAATCAACTGTTATCCCTTAGGGCTTCCTTAGTCGACGTAGAAGGTCCTGGAGTGGTGCTGACCATAACAGATAGCAAAACGCCTGTGAAAGATGGGGAAAACCCCAATTTATATTTAATTCATGATGAGGATATGCTTCGCATTGTGAATGAACTAAGAGCAGCTGGGGCGGAAGCCATCTCTATCAATGATCAGCGGCTCATAGGAACTTCAGAGATTCGATGCTCTGGACCTACGGTAACAGTGAATGGAAAAATTTTTGCACCTCCATTTATTATTAAGGCCATTGGAGATACAAAAACATTACATTCCTCTTTGACCATGCGAGGTGGTGTGGTAGAGTCGCTCAAATATTGGGGCATCGAAGTAAAAATACAAGACGAGTCGCATGTCACAGTCCCTGCGTATGATGGAACGATTAAGCAAAATTACATCAAAGTGAAGGGAGGCCAATGATGGTATATGTATGGATTATAGGAGGTCTCCTACTAGGGATTGTGATCGGTGTCATCAGCCCTATTGAGGTACCAGTATCCTATGCAAAATATACGTCGGTGGCTCTCTTAGCAGCATTGGACTCCGTATTTGGTGGCACAAGGGCAGCCATAGAAAGAACTTTTGGACTATCCATATTCATTACAGGATTTTTTTCCAATTCCTTATTGGCAGCTGTATTGGTTTTCTTAGGAAATGTGGTGGGCATAGATTTATACTATGTAGCATTGATTTCATTTGGACTTAGATTATTTCAAAATACAGCAGCTATACGAAGATTATTATTAACAAAACGACTACAAAAATAGAAAAATGAAAGTCATTCCTTGACTTTCATTGAAAAAATATAAAATATATTGTAAAATAAAAGCAAATTATAAATGATAAGATACACTAGTAGAGTAATGTCATTGTATAGTATATGAAATATATCTCTAGTTAAGAGGAGGATCATTCGATGTCAGAATTCGCAAAAATTAAAGTTATTGGTGTTGGTGGCGGCGGCGGAAATGCCGTATCTCGCATGATTGATAGCGACTTGGAAAACGTTGATTTCTTGGTGGCTAACACAGAGACACAAGCCTTAGATGGCACTAATGTACCAGTTCGTATTCAAATTGGTGAAAAAGCTACTAAAGGTTTAGGCGCTGGTGCTAATCCAGAAGTAGGTCGTGAAGCTGCTGAAGAAAGTCGCGAAGAAATTTTGAAAGCATTACAAGGTGCTGATATGGTATTTGTAACTGCTGGTATGGGCGGTGGTACTGGTACTGGTGCAGCTCCTGTAGTGGCAGAATGTGCTCGTGAAGCTGGCGCATTAACAGTGGGTGTTGTGACAAAACCATTTGGCTTTGAAGGTAAAAAACGTAAAGAACAAGCTGAACGTGGTATTGAAGCATTAACTGGTAAAGTGGATACTATCATCACAATTCCAAATGATCGCTTGTTAGGTATTATTGACCGTAAAACATCTTTAAAAGATGCGTTCTTGACAGCTGACGAAGTATTGCGTCAAGGTATCAAAGGTATTTCTGACTTAATTACAAAACCAGGTTTAATCAACCTTGACTTTGCCGATGTAAAAACAATTATGACTAACCAAGGGGAAGCCTTGATGGGTATCGGTGTTGGGGAAGGTGAAAACCGTGCTGTAGATGCTGCGAAACAAGCCATCAACAGCCCACTATTGGAAACTTCCATTGACGGTGCAAAAGGCATCTTGTTAAACATCACTGGTAGCGAAGAATTAAGCTTATTTGAAATCAATGAAGCAGCAGAAATTATTTCTGAAGCAGCAGATCCAGAGGCAAATATTATCTTCGGTTCTGTTATCGATGAAAAAGTAGGCGACAAAGTGTTGATCACTGTGGTAGCTACTGGTTTTGGTGACCAAGGTTCTTCCAATAGTTTTGCTCGTAAAAGCCCATTCGGTGCTACAGGAAACTCTCCAGACGTACCAGCTTTCATGAAACGATAAGATACTCATAGTAGGAGGATATTATGAAGAAAATCATAGTAGCCACAGCTGTATTAGTTGCCTTTAGTGCTTCTGCATTCGCAGCTGCTGTTCCTGTCACAAATATTAATGCAGGCGAAACAAAAGTAGCCGCTGAATATTCTTTATCTAAAAAAACAGCCCAAGATACAAAACGTAAAGATGGCTTTGGCGTATCTGCACAGCAAGGTGTATCCGATAATTTAGCGGCACAATATTCTTTCAATAAAGTACATCGTACAGGTGCTGATATTAAAGATCATCAACTGGCTGGTGCTTATGCGGTACATCCTAATATCAATGTATACGGTGCTGGTACCTATGTAGATATGGGACCAAAACAAAGTGGATTTGGTTACCAAGCAGGGGTGATTGGACACACTCAATTATCTGATAAAATTGAAGGCTTTGCTAAAGTAGGTTTCGGTAATGATATTAAAGGAACTTACCAAGTGGGAGCTTCTTATGGGCTACGTCCAGACATTGATTTAAATGTGTACTATCAATATGATCAATACAATATGAATCAAAATAAAACGGATGTGAAAGGTTTGCATGCAGGAGTAGGATACTCTTTCTAAGTAAACAAGTCGCATTGACGAGATGTAGAAAAAAATAGATAAGGACTGTCATAGAAGGGGAGGATCTCTCTATGACAGTCCTTTTGCTTTGCTTGTACAGTGTATGTGAACAGGCAAGTAGCATATGTTAACGAATAATTTGAAAAATAAGTTGACTATATGACGTTGGATTTCTTATAATAAAGGTGTAACAGAATGTAAGAATCATGTAAGCTTGTAAGATCCAGTATAACCCATGCCATGGGGAGGTAGTACTATGCATACACTTTGTAAAGGTTTAGCAAGTGTAAGAGAAGTACCGAATGCTGTTATTGTACGAAACGTGCAATACAAACGAACTACAAGATCACCGCAGTTACAAATTAACTATACCCCAAGAAAGCAAGAACATATAGTGACGGTTTGTAATTCAAAAGGCACCTTAGTGTCCACGATGTTAGAACGGTTCGATTCCGAATGGAATCACCATGATGAAGTTTCATTGGGGGAAATGCCAAAGGTTTGGCCAGGTGAGTTGAAAGACAGAACAAGAACGAAATTTGTGTTTACACCAGAATCAATTCTTGAGTTTGTCGATGCCATTCAAGATGATAATCCTATCTATCGGGAAGAAGTTCCTGTGGTACCAGAATTAATGGTGTTATCACATATGGCTCATCACGTGTTAGATGAAACAATGTTACTTCAATTAGATATTACGTTTTCTGCGCCATTTTATGGTAGAGATGTTATTTCTGTAGAAAAACTTACAATCCATTCAGAAAAGCATAGACAACTTGGTGAGTGCGAATTAGTCGGTACTCATGGAGGGCGTGCTCGCTGTAAATGGATTTATGAAGAGGAGTTAGTAAATGTTAAAGACTAGAGAGTTGACAAAAATGGCATTACTCGTGGCATTAGCTTGTGTAATGGCTCAATTATCGGTTCCCAACCCAATGGGGGTAGGAATGATTTCCTTAATTACCGTTGCACTTTGTTTGATTGGTCTATTATTGCCACCAAAGCAAGCATTTTTGACAGTATTAGTCTATGTTTTATTAGGAGCAGTGGGATTACCTGTATTTACCGGATTTACTGGTGGTATGGGGAAAATACTGGGACCTACAGGCGGATTTATTCTAATTTGGCCGATTGCATATACAGCAGTTAGTTGTCTGAAAGGAACTGAAAAACAGTTTCTTAGATATGCTGTAGTAGCTACTGTGGTAAGCATAGTCATTACCTATGTAGCGGCAGTACCTTACTTTATGTCTGTTGCCAATATACCATTTACAGTTGATGGATTACATAAAGCCTTGGGGATTTTATTTTATCCATTTGTGGTGGGTGATATATTGAAAGCCATCCTATCTGCATGGATTGCTACAAAAATTAAATTATAAGACCTAGGTTATAAAAAGCGATTAGATCCTGTTGGATGTAGTCGCTTTTTTGTGTTCGGTGTATTGTATCTATTGCTGAGGGACGAGAGATTGCTCTTGAAAGATTAGGGGAATGTCAACGCATGTTCTATATCAATTAGTCATTCGTTGAAAGTCCTTTATTCATGCAATTTAGTGATTCATAAAGTGTGGTAGTTCTCCGAAATCATATGATTCTATGATTTTTTACAAGTTTATTATATCTAATTGGTATACATGATATAGTGGTTTAGATTGAAATTACCTACAAGATGTTGTAAACTAAAGTCAATGATACCCGTGCAGGGTAGTCTCTAGTGAAACATCTAACACTATACTAGATGATTAGACACAAGAGTAAGTTCTTGACAACAATGGCTCTAGAACTTATCTAATGCCTAGACACTAAAGATTAAGTAAGAATACTCTACAGGTGTAGACAAGCGTTAGACAAGAGCAGAGACTGCTCTTTTTATATGTCTACATTTTGATTTAATTATGTAATGTAAAGACAGTCAGTGTATCTGTTATATATTGCGTATAGTTCATACTGAATCGAATGTCCATCGTGCTCATACTGGCATAGTGGGCATGAGTCAATAGGAGGTTATATTATGATACAGGTAATAAAACGGGATGGCAAAGAGGCTGCATTTGATAAAGAAAAAATCATTGTGGCTATTGAAAAGGCTATGCACAGTAGTACGGGTGTATATACGCCAGGATTGGCATTGCAAATCGCCAATGAAATCGAAGCGTATGCTGAAAAAATGGGGCGCAATATTACCATCTACGCTATTGAAGATCAAGTATATTATAAACTCCTAGAAAATAATAATCCTGCTACGGCTCGTGCCTATGAAAATTATAAAGCAGTACAAGCTTTCAAACGGGTGGAAAATACGACGGATAAAGATGTCTTTGGTTTGCTTAATCGGTCTAATGTAGCAGTTCTAGATGAAAATTCCAATAAAGATGCATCTATTGTGTCGACGCAACGTGATTTAATTGCTGGAGAAGTGAGCAAGGATATTGCTCGTAGAAAATTAATTCCTACGGATATTGTACAAGCTCATGACAGCGGTGCCATCCATTTCCATGATATGGACTATATCATTCAACCTATGTTTAATTGCTGTTTAGTGAACTTAGAAGATATGTTGACGAACGGCACCGTTATCAATGGGAAACGCATTGATACGCCTAAATCCTTTCAGGTGGCATGTACGGTAACAACACAGATCATTGCGCAGGTTGCATCTGGTCAATATGGTGGGCAAAGCATTAACGGCATCGACCGTATATTGGCTCCTTACGTGCGGAAATCCTATGATAAATATTTGGAGTTAACACTGCAAGAACAAGTCGAAGTGTATGGCATGACTCCAGATGTGAAAAAAGCAGAAGAAATTGCGTGGAACCGTACAAAAAAAGAGGTAAAAGACGGCATACAAACTATACAGTACCAAATCAATACATTGATGACCACCAATGGGCAGGCTCCTTTTGTGACTTTGTTCATGCATTTTGATCCGAATAGCGAACTAGCAAAAGAAGCTGCTTTAATCGATGAAGAAATTTTAAAACAACGTATTCAAGGCATTAAAAATGAAGCTGATGTATACATTACACCAGCTTTCCCTAAGTTGATTTATGTGCTAGATGAACACAATGTACATCCAACTAGCGAATACTACTATTTAACAGAATTGGCAGCGCAATGTACGGCGAAACGCATGTACCCAGACTATATTTCCGCGAAAAAAATGAAAGAAATCTATGAAGGCAATGTATTTGCTCCTATGGGATGTCGCTCCTTCTTGTCTCCATGGAAAAATGACAAGGGCGAGTATGTGTTCAATGGTCGCTTTAATATGGGCGTAGTGAGCTTGAATTTACCGCAAATTGGAATTTTAGCACAAGGTAAGGAAGATGTGTTCTTTGAAATCCTTGAAAAACGGTTAGAATTAGCAGAAAAAGCCTTGTTATTCCGCTATGATCTATTGAAAGGTGTGACCAGTGATGTGTCACCCATTCATTGGCAATATGGAGCCATTGCTCGCTTGCCTAAAGGGGCGCCAATTCGTCCTTTACTAGAAGGTGGGTATGCAACAATTTCCTTGGGGTATATCGGCTTATATGAGGCGACCAAGCTAATTGTGGGAGATTCAAATACATCGGAAAACGGTCATGAGTTTGCTAAAAAAGTGATGGAACGTTTGCATAATGCGACGGAAACATGGCGCAGTAAACACAATATTGGGTTTGCTCTCTATGGTACGCCAGCTGAAAGTTTAACAAACCGGTTTTCCTCCATTGATAGAGCACGATTTGGGGAAATTCCAGACATTACGGACAAAGGGTACTACACCAATAGTTACCATGTGAACGTACGAGAAGAAATCAATGTATTCGACAAATTTGCTTTCGAATCGGAGTTCCAAAAATTATCTACTGGGGGATGTATTTCCTATGCGGAAATCCCTAATATGAACAATAATATTCCTGCGTTGTTGACCATGATGCAGTATATTTACGATACCATTTCCTATGCGGAGTTTAATACGAAATCTGACTATTGCCATGAATGTGGCTTTGATGGTGAGATTATTGTAAATAATCAAGTACAATGGGAATGCCCTCGGTGTCACAATACCAATCGTGATACCTTAACGGTCATTCGTAGAACTTGCGGATACTTAGGGGAAAACTTCTGGAACGAAGGCCGTACGAAAGAAATTAAAGATCGAGTAATGCATATTTAATACTCTGATGAAAGAAGGTTGTACTATGCGCTATGGACAGCTTAGACAATATGATATTGCCAATGGTGAGGGCATTCGTACATCCTTGTTTGTCACTGGGTGTACCCATTGTTGCTACAATTGCTTTAATGAAGAATACCAAGATTTTTCCGCTGGCAAAGAATGGACAGAAGACGATACAGAGCGATTGCTCTCCTATGTCATGGCACCTGCTTGCAGTGGATTAACCTTGCTGGGAGGAGAACCCTTTCAAAATATTGATGGATTGGTACCCTTAGTGGATAGAGTGTTAACAGTAGCGCCGCAGAAACCAATTTGGGTCTATTCAGGGTATACCTATGAAGAAATATTGGCGTGTCCTAATAAACGCCAATTACTAGAGCGGTGCCATATCTTAGTAGATGGGAAATTCGTAGATGACTTACGAGATCCTGGATTAGCCTTTCGAGGAAGTAGCAATCAACGGATTATTGATATACAAGCGTCCTTGCAACAGGGGGATGTAGTGTTGTATATGGAATAGTAGAACTTAAGAATATAAGAATGGATATTTGTTGATGACGATAAATATCCATTTTATATTTATATAGGTACTTTAGAGATATTTATAGTATTAAAACAATTAGATAAGAAGAATAAGAATATAAAAAGAGGAAAGTTAAACGACGGGTTCAACTTTCCTCTTTTGCTTTATGTTTTTTGCTTTTTATCAAGTTTTGGGGACAGCATTAACCTAATTAGTTTCTTTCATATAAGAACTGTATACCCTCAGATGAATGGCATCTAGTGTGTATTACGCCGTAGGAATCTATAGTAGTCGCACAGTACGTAGCCTACACGATGGTTTGACTAGGATCCCATACTTCGCCATCAGCATCTGGCAAGAATCCATATTCTTTGGTCCACAGTGTTTTGTATTTCACGGCTTGGTTGTGGATTTTTGTAATCATTGTTTCGTCAGTACGGATGACTTTCGCAGGGCTACCTACCACAAGGGAGTAGGGGGGGATTTCTGTGCCTTCTAAGACGAGAGCGCCTGCGCCGATGATGGAGCCACGACCGATGTGACAACGGCTAAGAACGATAGCCCCCATACCCACCAATACGTGGTCTTCTAGGGTAGAAGCATGGATGATGGCACTGTGACCGATGGTTACAAAGTCACCAAGGATACAAGCGTGGGAATCGTCTACGTGAAGTACGGAATTATCTTGTACATTGGAGTAGCGGCCTACAACGATTTTATTGACGTCTCCACGGGCAGACACATTTTGCCATACAGAGGCATATTCTTTTAATTCTACATCGCCAGCAAGCTCAGCACCTGGCATAGCGTGACTTTTTGGATCTAATTTTGGATACTTTCCTTTAAATGGTAGCATAGTAACCTCCCATATAGTATTGTGTTATGACGGTGAATATAATTTATTTTGCATTGATAGTATGGATATCATGAATAACAAAATATTGCATGGTCATAATAGCTAAAAATGATATAGTATTACAAAGGAATTTTATATGGCATGTATGGATGTGAAACCTTTGTTAGTTTCTTAGCCAATAGATTATAAAAAAGAGTTCATACTACTTTAGATAAAACGTTGTGCTTGTTTAATAGCCTCTTTAGCCTCAGCTACAACGGATTCTACGATGGTTTTGGCAGGTTCTACTTGTGTTAAGCGGTTCAAGCCTTGTCCTACTTGTACAACGCCGTTCACAGTATCACCGTCCACGGCAGCTTTTTTATTACTACCGATAGCCATAGCTGTTAATTCACTTTTAGGAGCACAGCTATATTCAGCTTCTAAATAACGAGCGGTAAATTCACTTTTTAGACCACGTACACCATGGTTGAAAGTAAGGCCTGTTACAATGGAATCTGTGTCGGTAGCGTTGATGATAGCATCTTTACAATTTTGATGCATTTTACATTCTTCTGCCAAAATGAAACGAGATCCCATTTGAACACCAGAAGCACCCATAGTAAGACCGGCAGCGAGTCCACGTCCGTCTACGATACCACCAGCGATAATGACAGGAATATCTACTTCTGGTACTACGTTTTCAAGTAGAGCCATTGTTGTTTGCGTACCGATGTGACCGCCTGCCTCTTGGCCTTCGATGATGATGGCATCGGCACCGGCAGCGGCTACGCGCTTAGCCAATTTTACGTTTGGTACTACAGGGATAACTTTAATACCTGCTGCATGTAATGGTTCAATGAAAGGAACAGGATTGCCTGCCCCTAAGGTAACGAAAGCAGGTTTCTCTTCTACGATAACCGCTAAGATATCATCTAAATTTGGTGCCATCAACATTAAGTTCACACCAAATGGTTTATCCGTTAAAAATTTACATTGACGAATTTCTTGGCGAACCCATTCTGTGTCACGACCACCCGTAGCGATAACGCCAGTAGCTCCAGCGTTGGCAATGGCAGCTGCTAAGGTGTGCTCAGATGTCCAAGCCATAGCACCTTG
>CAUQUX010000026.1:0-11362 GCA_963521235.1 uncultured Veillonella sp.
TTGATGATAAAGATTCTTTTGTGAAAGAAGCACTTATGTTACATCAAGCTTTATCACTTTGTTCATCCCTAGTCAATGAAAAAGATAGATTCGAAGCTGCATTTTTTGAAGTAGTTAGGGTATTAGTTCTTAGATTAACTAATCTTGGTGGAGATAAAAAAATATCTTTGCCAAAAATGAACGCAAGGATTAATGAATTATTGAAGCAAAGTATAAAAAGTGATGGTGTGATTCATTTATTTTCAGATATTAAAGAAGAGTTTTCCTTATTTGATCCAAAGTTCTTGCAGGATGTTGCTAATATGAAAGAAAAAAATCTTGCAGTGGAATTACTAAAAAAATTGATTTCAGAGCAAGTTTCTGTGTATCGTAAAACCAATGTTGTTAAATCGGAAAAGTTTAGTGAGATTATGCACCGATCACTTAATGCGTACCTGAATGGGATGCTCACGAATGAAGAAGTGATTGAAGAGATGTTAAAGTTAGCTAAACAGATTGCAGCAGCTCATGAAGAAGGGGATCAATTAGGGCTGACTTCCGATGAAGCGGCCTTCTATGATGCATTAACAAAACCTCAAGCCATTAAGGATTTTTATACGAATGAAGCACTTATTGCTTTGACGAAAGAACTAGCAGACTCACTACGTAAAAATAAAACGGTAGATTGGCAAAAAAGGGAATCGGCAAGAGCAAAAATGCGCATGCTGATTAAAAAGTTGTTAAAAAAACATAGATATCCACCTGAAGGCATGGAGGATGCAGTACAAACTGTTATGACTCAGTGTGAATTGTGGACTGACAACTATGATTTTGAAATTGAATCAGTTGCTTTTTCTTATGCTACTTATGAGAATGATGTACGATTAGTTGCAGAAGAAAAAGGGAAATATAATAAATAATATTGCTACATTTCTTTTGTGAGAATAAAAGTAAATGATGTAA
Source organism: uncultured Veillonella sp. (assembly GCA_963521235.1). Lineage (GTDB taxonomy): Bacteria > Bacillota > Negativicutes > Veillonellales > Veillonellaceae > F0422. The sequence goes on from CAUQUX010000026.1 coordinate 943, forward strand.
AGAATAGCGGTAGATATGTGAATAGATATCGCTATTCTTTTTGTTTTTGTATTTACGCAATAGTTTTTTTAATAGTTTTGATCGAATGGCGTTTCGTCTTTAAATAGAACATTGATACATATATATTTTTATGCTCTAGATAATTGCATAATTAGGTGCAAGAACTATTATAAAAGTCCTAAAATTATCCAAAAAAATATCTCAAAATTACCCAATAAATAACCGAAATTTACCCAATAGATATCTTACAAATGCTGATATTAAGCCAATAGCTGCGTGAAAATTACCCAATAATTACCCAATAATTACCCAATAGTTATCCAATAAACTATCCAAAAAGTATCCAATAATTAGATGCAAATGTAAGGCTATGGTTTTTATTTATAATCTCCCTAAAGTATGTTACAATTAATAGAATACGGAATTCTTTATAAGGAGAGGTTCGATGAAATTATTTTCTTCATTAGGAAGAGATTTAGGAATAGATATTGGTACCTTTCACACGCATATTTTTGTGGAAGGTCGTGGGGTGGTTGTATCGGAGCCATCCATTGTGGCAACGGATGCGAAGCAAGAAAACATCGTCACCATTGGGGAAGATGCCCATCGCTTGTTGTTGCGTAATCCGGAAACATTAGCGCCTATGAGTCCTCTGAAAGAGGGCTTTATTGTGGACTACAGAATTGTATTGTCCATGTTAAAGTATTTTATGAATAAAGCGTCGAAAGCGGTTCGCAGATCCCGTGTCGTCATGGCAGTACCTTGTGGGATTACTGATGTAGAACGCAGAGCCATGACGGATGCGATCATTCAGGCAGGAGCTCGGGAAGCGCATTTGTTAGAAAGTCCAGTGGCCGCAGCGATTGGAGCAGGACTTCCTATTTTTGAAGCTCGTGGTAGCATGGCTGTCGACATTGGTGGTAGCACCACAGATGTAGCTATTTTATCCATGGGTGGCAAAGTGGCTAGTAAAACGTCGCGTATAGGTGGTAATGAATTGAATGAAGCCATATACAAATACATTCGCAGTGAGTTTTCCATTATGGTATCGGATGAGACCGTAGAAGATATTAAATTAAGCCTTGGCTGTGCGACACCTCCATCCATAGAAGGAGAATACACCATCGTAGGGCGTCATTCGGAAACAGGATTGACGAAACGCTGTATGATTCGTAAAAGTGAAGTGTATGAAATATTACGACAACCGATTGCAGATATGGTCGCTGTTATCCGCAGTATCTTAGAACGAACACCACCAGAGTTAGTAGCCGATATTATGGAAAATGGCATGCTTTTGACTGGTGGTACATCCCTATTAGAAGGACTAAACCGTCATATACAAGAAGAATTAGGGATTCCTGTGCGCATTGCCGATACGCCGGGACATACGGTAGCACTGGGGTTAGGTAAAGCAGCGGCAGATGTGCAACGATTAGAACGTTTGTTAGTAGCTAGTAAATTACGAAAGGGGCGATCCTAATGCAACAATCAGAACGCAAATGGTTGACTATGATCGTCATTCTTTGTACTGTACTAGGTATTTTTGGCTATGTGTGGAAACAAAGAACACAAGTTCCAGTAGTAACAGTAACTCTAGAAAATTTGATGGCCCCATTTACTTATGGAGCTAGTCGTTTCTTAGAAGGAATACATACGGGGATAGCGATTATTGATGATGGTATTCTACGTGTGAAAGATATGTCTGACATAGAAAAACGCAATGCAGAATTAGAGCAAAAACAAGTGGCCTATGACGAATTGGTAGCAGAGAATATTCGTTTACGCCAATTGTTACAATTTAAAGGAGAACAACCTCAATTTGCTTTATTAGCGGCCTCTGTAGTGACTCGAGATAGAGGGGCATGGACAGATACTTTCACCATCAGTCGAGGTCAGGCTGATGGGATAACGCCGAATATGGCAGTCATTGCTCCACGTGGTGTGGTAGGTTTTGTATCTGATGTGTATGAACATTCGGCACGGATCCAAACTATCCTTGATCCACGGTCTGCAACAGGTGTTATTGTACAGCGCCCTGAGTCTAGGATTGCGTCCATATTGAAAGGGAATGGCAATCATCCCATGGAACCACAAATGGTGAATATCGCATTGAATGGTGATGTTCTGAAAGGGGATACCATCGTCACTTCTGGCTTTGGTGGCATCTACCCCAAAGGATTATTACTAGGCCATGTGAAAGACATTGTGACCGATGAAGAAGGGTTTGTGAAACATGCGGTGATTGACCCAACGGTCGACTTTCAAAGTTTAGAAGAAGTATTTGTCATTACCCAGTCTTTCACAGCGCGACCAGAGACACCGAAATTAGAGCCGAAACTCATTCCTCGTACGCAACGGGATCAAGTAGAAGGTGCTAAAGGGACGGTGCAACAATGAAGCGATGTGCATGGACATTGATGTTACTAGGCGTTATTATTATCCAATCATTAGTGGTGCCTAGATGGTTTCCGTACTCTTGGGCTCCCCATTTACTGTTAGATATTGCCTTGGTAGTGACCTTCTTGAAAGGCCGTTCTCAAGGTATGTTGTTAGCTGTCATCGGTGGTATTGTACAAGATGTGATGATTGGAAATTATTTTGGACTGCATGTGGTATCCTATGCGATGGTCAGTTATATACTGGGCTCTATACAGTATACGATTTATGAAGAACAATGGTATGCCAGTGCTTGGTGGACAGGCGTGGGGGCAACCTTAGTAGTGGCCGTACAAATGGGACTATTGTGGATTGTGCAAGAGCCCATCGTAGGGCTGACATATATTTGGCATCATGCCCTTCCGTCGATTGGCATCGATGCATTAGTGGGGATCATCATTCATAAATTAGTATGGAGATGGGAAGAAAAAGATGAATACATGTGGTAGAAAGGAGAGACTATGTTAAAAGCACTATATAAAAAGAAAAAAACGACGCGCTTTGATGTATTGCTAAGCATAGTCGTCATCGTTTTTGCCATTTTACTAGGACGTGTGTTTTATCTGCAAGCGATTGAAGGCGATTATTACCGTGGAAAAGCGGAGGGGAATCGGCTCCGTATGTTGTCTATGACGGCGACACGGGGTTTGATGTATGATCGGAATGGTCAAATTGTGGTCGGTTCACGACCTGCCTATATGGTGTCTATGTTGCCAACAGGGAAACAGGCGGATCCTAAAGAGTTAGAAAAATTAGCGTCCTATTTACAAATTCCAGTAAAAACCTTGGCGGAGAAAATAGAGACTCATAAAGGTGGATATGAACCGATTCGTCTTGCCAGTGATGTAACCTTAGATAAAGTGACTAAAATTGAAGAACATCGTCATGAATTGCCAGGGATTACCGTTGATGTAGAACCACTTCGCTATTATCCTCATGATACAATGGCTTCTCAACTATTAGGTTATGTAGGGGAAGTGAGTGAAGATGAATTAGCAGAAGCGAAACAAGCTGAGCTAAATGGGACACAAACAGGCGGAACCATTGGACCTGGTACGATTTTAGGCCGTTCTGGTCTTGAAAAAATGTATGATTCCATCTTGCGAGGGGTGGATGGCGGTCGCCAAGTAGAGGTAGATGCAAGTGGTCGTCCAGTAGAAGAAGTAGGTCGTAAACATACTATACCGGGTCGAAATATTCATTTGACCATTGATTTGAATTTACAAAAAGTGGCTGAAAAAGCTGTTTATGACCAATTAGCAGCTCTTAGAAAGCAAGGGATTCCTGCGAAGGGGGCTGCGGTAGTGGCTATGGATCCAAATACAGGAGCTGTCTTGGCCATGGTGAGTGCACCTGGATTTAATCCCAATTGGTTTGCCAAAGGGATTACCACTGAACAGTGGAATCAACTCAATACAGATGCTAATCATCCCTTTGAAAATAAAGTTGTCACTGGCGAATATCCTCCAGGCTCTCCTTTCAAAATTATTACCGGTGCTGCCGCATTGGAATTGAAAAAAGTAACTCCTAATGAGATGATTTATGATAGTGGTAAACACTGGGTTATTGATAAGAGAAATGCGGAAGGGGAAGCTCTTGGGTGGCTTGATTTCAATACAGCATTAGCGAAATCAGATAATGTGTATTTTTATGAAATGGGCAATCGCTTAGGCATAGATACTATTGACAAATATGCTAAAATTTTTGGCTTAGGTGAAAAAACGGGGATTAAATTATATGATGAGGGCAGTGGCAACATTGCAAGTCCAGCGTATAAGAAAAAGGTGTTTGATCAAGATTGGTATTTAGGGGAAACTTTTGATGCTGCTATTGGACAGTCTTTCACTTTGGTGACGCCTATACAGATGGCAGTGATGATGTCAGAAATTGCCAATGGTGGTATCCGTTACCAACCATATGTGGTGAGTCGTATTGATAATGCAGATGGAACTCCTGAGGAAATTTTTGGCCCTAAAAAACTAGGTGTATTACAAGTGTCTAAATCTGTTATGGACATTGTACGAAATGCATTGCGAGACGTAACCTTGGAAGGCGGTACGGCAGGGGAAATTTTTAAAGGCTTATCCTTAGCAGTAGCTGGTAAAACGGGGACTGCAGAAAATGCTACAGGCCGTGACCACGGATGGTTCGTTGCCTATGCGCCCTATGATAAACCTCGTATTGTTGTCGTTGCACTGGTAGAACAAGGTGGCTTTGGGGCCGTATCTGCAGGGTCTATTGTGCGTCCTATTTTGGAAGAATACTTTCACATTCCGAAACCAGTGATAGCACCTGTGAATGGCAAGAAAGAGGATGCTAAGAAAGAGGCGACTCAAACAGATACATCGTCTGAAAAAGAGCAAAAGGTAGACTAGGAGTAACTATGTGGCAGAGAATTATACGTGAATGGGATTGGATTTTAGTGCTAGCCACCATGAGCCTGATCGTCATAGGATGTGTTGTCATTGGCAGTGCAACCCATGTGAATCGAGAGGGCTTACACATTACGGGGCTAGTGTCAAAACAATTGCTATTCTTTGGATTAAATATCATTGCCATTGTAGGTCTGCAATGGTTAGATTATGAACGCTTGCGCCCCTATGCAAAATGGATTTATGGAGCGACCATTGTCATGCTATTAGCGGTTATGGTAGTGGGCACATCTGCCTTAGGGGCACAGCGGTGGATTCAGATTGGGCCGATTACGATTCAGCCATCGGAGTTCACAAAATTGATGATGATTATTAGTTTAGCGAATATGCTAGAAAGTCGAGTGGGCAAGTTAAATACATTCAAGGAATTGCTACCTGTATTTCTGTTTTTAGGAATTCCAGCCCTCTTGGTGTTTAAGCAACCAGACCTAGGTACGTCGCTAGTGTATGTGGCCATTTTAGCCGGTATGCTGTTTGTCAGTGGCATTCGGATGCGATTAGTACAAATCATGGTGGGTACTGTGGTGGCATTGCTACCGCTAAGCTGGTTTGTGTTACAAGAATATCAAAAACAGCGGATTATGGTGTTTTTAAATCCTAATGTAGACCCATTTGGTGCGGGATATCATATTATCCAATCTAAAATCGCCATCGGGTCTGGTTTGCTATTGGGTAAGGGTTTGTTTGAAGGCACGCAAAGTCAATTGAATTTTTTACCAGAAAACCATACAGATTTTATTTTTTCCGTAGTGGGAGAAGAATTAGGCCTTCTGGGTTGTTTTCTCGTTTTGGGATTGCTATTGGTTGTTGTATACCGTAGTTTTTTAATCGCTAAGCGATCGGTAGATCCCTTTGGTATGCTGATTGCTACTGGCATTGGCTCTATGCTTTTATTTGAAGTGTTAGTCAATGTAGGGATGACGACAGGTATCATGCCAGTAACGGGCATTCCTTTACCATTTATTAGTTATGGTGTGAGTGCCTTAACTACTAACCTATTAAGTATAGGGTTATTATTAAATATAGTGATGCGCCAGAAAAAGCGCATGTTTTAATTGTTAGAAAAGAGGCGTATGCCTCTGGAGGTTGTATGATCCAATTAGATCCATCATGGTTACAACATGTGGAAAAACCTGCTCGTTATATGGGTGGGGAATGGAACAGTGTTGCCAAGAATCATTCGGAAGTGGATGTGACTATGGCATTTGGTTTTCCTGATGTATATGAAGTAAGTATGAGCCATTTAGGTATTAAAATATTATATGGCATATTAAATGAACGCCCTGATGTAGCGGCAGAGCGTGTGTTTGCCCCTTGGCATGATATGGAAGCGGAAATGCGTAACCGCAATATTCCTTTGTTTTCATTGGAAACAAAAACGCCGATTCAAGACTTTGATTTATTAGGGTTTACATTGCAATATGAAATGTGCTATACGAATATCATTAACATGTTAGATATGGCAGGGATTCCTTTTTATAGTAAGGATAGAGATTTATCATTTCCACTTGTGATTGCAGGAGGTCCTTGTGTGTATAATGTGGAGCCGATGGCAGATATCTTTGATGTTGTAGCTGTGGGAGAGTCAGAAGATTGGATTAATGAATTTGTAGACTTATATAAATCTGAAAAAGAAAAAGGCTTCCCGGGAGGCAAAGTAGAGTTTTTAAAGAAAGCGGCGACCATTGAAGGGACCTATATTCCTAGCTTGTATGAGCCACAATATGCAGAATCAGGCGAATTTGTGGGGATGAAAGTGTTAGCTGAGGAAGCGCCAAAGGTAGTAAAAAAGCGCATCGTAGAAGATATGGAAGCGGCGTACTATCCTACAAAATTTGTGGTGCCGTACATTGAAATTGTACATGATAGAGCTGTACTTGAGCTATTTAGAGGCTGTTTACGAGGCTGTCGTTTTTGCCAAGCTGGCATGCTATATAGACCAGCTCGGGAACGATCCCCAGAAAAATTGCTACAACTAGCTAAAGATATTATTGCCAACACTGGGTATAATGAAATTTCTTTAATGTCCTTAAGTTCGGCAGATTACTCGAGACTTCCAGAATTAGTAGATATGTTGATGGAAGAATTTAAGGATAAACAAGTAAGTGTTAGTTTGTCATCTTTACGAATTGATGCCTTCTCCATTGATATTGCTAAAAAGGTACAACAAGTCCGTAAAAGTGGATTAACATTTGCCCCAGAGGCGGGCTCTCAACGGATGCGTGATGTGATCAATAAAGGGGTTAGCGAAGAAGATTTAATGGCAGCCTGTGAGAATGCCTTTAAATCTGGTTGGAACACCGTGAAATTATACTTCATGATGGGATTACCTACGGAAACTGATGAAGATGTTGCGGGCATTGCGGATTTAGCTTATAAAGTGCTAGATTTACACCGAGACATTACAGGCAAACGGAATGGTAAAGTAACGGTTAGTTGTTCCTTTTTTGTGCCGAAGTCACATTCGCCATACCAGTGGTACGGACAACAAGATGTGGAAGAAATTCATCGGAAACAACGGTACTTAAAATCCCTCATCAACAATCGTAATATTTCCTATCATTATCATGATGGACATACAGGGTATTTAGAAGCTGTATTTGCTCGTGGTGATAGACGGTTAACACCTTCTATTATTGAAGCGTGGAAACAGGGTTGTAAATTTGATGGTTGGACAGAGTATTTTAAATACGATACATGGATACAGGCTTTCAAAGACACTAATATAGATCCAGATTATTATGCTAGACGAGATCGTAGTTTCGAAGAAGCTTTACCGTGGGATCATATTGATGACACGGTAAGTAAAGCGTATTTGCAACGAGAATGGGAACGCGCCATAGAGGGTGCCTTAACATGGGATTGTCGTCATAAACCATGCAATGGCTGTAATGCATGCCCAGAGTTAGGTACACCAATTATTGATTATAAGGAGGGTGGACGTGTTGAGAAAGTTACGTTTGGCCTTACATAAGGGAGAAGAATTGCGATTTTTATCGCATTTGGATTATGCCTCTGCCATAGAGAGAATGATTCGTCGTAGCGGTATTAAAATGGCATACTCCGAAGGATTTAATCCACATATGAAGATAAGCTTTTCCTCTGCCCTCGCATTGGGGATTACGGCGAGCGCTGAATATTGTGATATGGATGTCCTAGAAGAAGGGGCCTTAGAAGAATTGATGAGCCGACTTTCACAATCAGCACCAAAAGGGCTAGAAGTGTTAGAAGGACGTTTCATGCCAGACAAAGTGAAAAAAATGATGGCTATCTGCAATTATGCTGTGTATGAAGTTAAAGGTCCTGTTACAGAAGACGTGGATTGGACTGCCTTACTGGAGCCTTTTAATAGTGCAGAAGAAGTGTTGTACGAAAAAGTGACACCTAAGAAAACGAGAATGATTGATGTGAAGCATTTCATCAAGGAACCGTTGGTAGCCACTGTACAAGATGGAATTGTGACCATACGCATGGCGATTGGTGTGTACCCAGAGGGGACGATGAAACCAGGTGATATGTGGAAGTTAGGTAAGGAGCAATATGGCTGGCCGGTGACGGACAGTTATTCTATTCACCGTGAGGCAATTCTGACGGAAACGGATGGGGCTTGTGTCACACCTTTAGAAGTGGAATGAGGAGAGACGTATGAATCGATTGTATGCCAATGTAATGAAAGAGGAGACTCGTCTTGCCATTGTGGATGAGATGGGGGATTTACAACAAATTATATATGAACGACCGCAGCTGTCGAACCGGGTCAATCATATGTATAAAGGAGTCGTGAAAAACGTGCTCCCAGGTATGAGTGCAGCTTTCCTCGACATTGGCATTGGTCAAAATGTGTACTTAAATCTGAAAGAACAAGGGCAACAGAAAAAAGTGCATGTAGGAGAAGTGCTGTTAGTACAGGTCGTGAAAGATGCTATGCTTGGTAAAAGTGCACGTGTCACGACCGATGTTAGTGTAGCCGGTCACTACATGGTGTTATTACCGCAAGACCAACAGATTCATATTTCTAAAAAGATTACAGATCCAGAGCTGCGTCAGTCTTTGAAAGATATGGCACAACCCTATTTAGAACGGGGCGTGGGTTTTATTCTGCGGACTGCGGCCATGGGAGCCAGTCAAGAAGAAATTGCTCGCGATATGGCATACTTGCACCAAACCTGGGAGCATTTGCAAAAACGGTACAAGGTAGCACAAAATGGTACGGAAATCTATGGAGATGCGAACCTTTGGTATCGTGTGATCCGTGACTATGTAGGCCCTACGGTAGGAGCTATTATGGTGGATGATGTATCCGCCTATGAAGAGCTGCAACAGCTCCTAGGGGCAGGACGATTTGGGAAACCTGTAGACGTGAGTTTATGGAATCAAAAGGAAGATATCTTTAAGACGCATGGCATTGAAGAACAAATTGATGCGCTGTTAAATCATCGTATTGAGTTGCCGTCGGGAGGCTCTTTGCAGATTGATCAAACAGAAGCGCTCACGGTGATTGATGTAAATTCTGCCCATTATAGTGGTAAGAATGAGCAAGCTGGACAAGTGGCGAAACGAGTGAACCAAGAAGCGGCCCATATGATTGCACGACAATTGCGATTGCGCAATCTTGGCGGTATCATCATTTGCGATTTTATCGATATGCCGAAACAGGATATGGAAGAACTAGTGCAGTTGATGAACCATCTTGTGAAACAGGATCCTATTAAAACGGTAGTATGCGGCATGACCTCCTTAGGATTGCTGGAACTCACACGGAAGCGGGAGCGACAAAGCATTCCCTCCATTCTGTTTGATGCGTGCTCTAGCTGTGGTGGTACAGGGCATGTGTTAAAAGGGGAAACGGTGTATTTGCAAATTTTGCGCCGCCTTCGTGAGCTGTATCGATTTGGTCGATTAAAAACAGATGTAGCCATTGTAGTGCACCCAGATGTAGGGACATTCTTTACGAAACAAGTGCTGGAATCACTACGTACAGAACTGCAAAGAACTATACAGATTGAAAATGATGCGACAATGGGATTAGAAGCCTATTCCCTATTAGCCTTAAGTGATGTATAATAATAAAATTAGTACCAAAAATATTTACAATTCTTTCTATGAAATGTAATATTTTTAAGGGAAAAGTGCTTGGGAATGCCAAGCACTTTTATTGTTATGTACAGGAGGTCCTTGTGTCATACCTTGAAATATTTATTTTATCTGTAGGTCTTGCAATGGACGCATTTGCGGTTTCTATTTGTAAATCATCACAAATGAAAGATGATCCTACTATGAAAAAGGTTATCTTAGCATTTTTGTTTGGGGCCTTTCAGTGTTTAATGCCTATTATAGGTGCAGCGGTAGGAGCGCAGTTTTCACAGAACTTCGATGAATGGGATCATTGGGTGATATTCATTACCTTAGGCTATTTGGGGATTAACATGATTCGCACCTCTCTCAGTGATGAAGAGGAAGATACATCCTCAGTGGATTGGAAAGAGATGTTAGCGTTGTCCATTGCCACTAGTATCGATGCCCTGGCAGTAGGGGTTACTATTGCACTGTTA
>CAUQUX010000027.1:0-10886 GCA_963521235.1 uncultured Veillonella sp.
TATCACCAATTATAATAACATATTTTGCGTTAATTTTGTTAGCATACTTCATTTGGCTCTTCATCGATTTACCAGAACCTTCCATTTCTGCTTTTACATAGGCATTACGCAAGGTATTTGTAATTCTGAAAGCCTCTTTTTGTGCCATTTCTCCTAATGCCACTACGAAGACGGAATCTTCTTGTGTTGGCTCTGGTAATAAGCCTTGTTTTTCTAGGGCTAATAGCAAGCGCTCCATACCCATCGCAAAGCCTACTGCAGGTGTATGTGGACCATCTAATTCTTCTACTAGACCATCATAACGACCGCCACCAGCAACTGCACTTTGGGAGCCTAATGGTGTATATTGGACTTCAAAGGCTGTTTTTGTGTAATAGTCTAGCCCACGAACCAAGCGTGGATTTAAACTGAATTTCTCGCCAGCTGCTGTTAAATATTCTTTCACATGATGGAAATGATCCTGACACTCTTCACATAAATTTTCACTTAACTCAGGCACGCCCACTGCTAATTGTTGACATGTTTTTTCTTTGCAATCAAGAATGCGCAATGGGTTCTTGTATAAGCGACTTTGGCAAAGTTCGCACAACTCTTCTTTTTTGGGTTCAAAGAAAGCAATCAATTTTTCTCTGTAGGCAGGTCGACAGGTTGGACAGCCTACAGAGTTTACTTCTACATTTAAATCTTTTAGCCCTAAGTCACGCAATAATTGCAACACCAAAGAGATACATTCCGCATCAGCACTTGGGGCTTGTGTACCTAACAGCTCCACACCAAATTGATGGAATTGACGATACCGACCAGCTTGCGGTTTATCGTGGCGGAACATAGGTCCAATATAGAACCATTTTGTAATCGACTCTTGTCCATAAATTTTATTTTCTAAATAGGCACGCACCGCAGACGCCGTTCCTTCTGGACGCAATGTATAGGATTGATCTTTTTTATCCCCTGTAGGAAAGGAATACATTTCTTTTTGTACGATATCGGTTGTTTCCCCAATACCACGCAAAAATAAGCCCGTTTCTTCAAACATAGGCGTACGAACTTCTTCAAACCCATAAGTCTTACATAATCGACGAATGGTATTTTCAATATAATACCAATTTCCAAGAACACTTGGCAATAAATCCTGTGTCCCTCTTGGTTTTTGAATAGCCACTAGCTGTCCCTCCAATGTTCATTACTTAGTAAAGTACGTTTCTCTAATAGTCGTTGTATATCTTGAATATACGTATCTACATTTTTCGGCATGTATTGTTTTTGTTGCCTAAAATCACTGCCACCTATCCATTTAGAGACACTGCCTGGCCCTATGGAAAGTATAGACTGACGTTCTTCTATCATTTGTATATTATAGATGCTTTCATAGTTTGGCAAGGTGTAGCCAATGTTCTCCATTTGCCCCACCATGTATTGTTGACGATACATATAGTACGGCATATAGCCTAATTGCAATAGTACCTCATGGGTCTCATCTAACATAGTTTGGACCACATCCTCAGAGGGAATCTCCTGCGCATATCGACTTTCATACAACGGACTCCTTTTTTTCAACGCTAAGGTATGAATAGTCACATTATGAGGACGTAATTGTTCAATATACTGCACATTCTCCGCCATATGTTCTACTGTTTGACAAGGCAACCCTGCGATAAAATCCATATTGATGGAACAATTCGTGTGACTTGCCACATAATCATACATAGATAGAAATTCTGCAACGCCATGACCTCGGCCAATGATGTACAATAACTCATCTTGCATTGTTTGAGGATTCAAACTGATCCGAGTTACGCCTGCCTCCACAATAGATTGAACCTTATTAGCATTCAATGAATCAGGACGACCTGCCTCTACGGTAAACTCACGACCTTCTGGTATCAGTTCTCGTAACTCATATACTAACCGTTGAAAGTCTCCCTCTGCCAAACTCGTAGGAGTTCCTCCACCCATGTATAACGATTGTACCTCTAAACCATATCTTTTAACAAGTGTTTTCATGTGATGTATATCTTGTTCATACACATCTACAAACTCTTTTACCTTCGGATAGGTTTGAATTAATCCATAGGGAAAGGAGCAATAGGTGCAATGCGTCTCGCAAAAGGGTATGCCACTGTACAAACTAATCTCCTTAGGATTCCTAGCAGCTTGCACTACATAGGGGCGCTCTACATTGGCTACTTGTTGCAACAGTGTCCACTTCACATCACTAATCCCATGCGTAGTTGCTAACTCGTGTTGCACTAACTCCAAGCTACCCAAGTTATCCCATAACTTATGGGTCAACTTAGTAGGACGTACGCCTACTAAGGTGCCCCATAAACTAGTCCTCACACCCAATATACGTCTAAGCTCTGATAAGACTTTTCTGCCTATCACTTTGCGCCCTTCCACAGTATCTTTTCCTGAAAGAGACCATATGTGAACATACTCTGGATATAATTCTGATGGCCCCTGTATACTAGGCTCTAACAATTCATTCTGTATGGTCTTATGGCAGAACAGCTTGACTACCATACACCTATCAGCATGGTCTAAGGTTCCTTCAGTGCCTACAGCTTTAGAATCGTCTCGTTTACTCACAATAGCCCCACTTTGCATAGCTGCCCTAGGCGCCTGTTCATATACTAGAGATGACGCGGTTCCACTATACGATACATATATGATAAAATCTGCCTCATGTTTAGAGGAAAAGAGTCCCACCGCTCCACACTGATGGGCTATAACGGAACCTAATTCCATAGGTCCAGCATAGCAATACGTATTATGCATGTTCTTTTTCAGTTTCCATTTTTTTTGCTTTCTCGTGGCATTCACCGCAGAAACCGTATACTTTTAATTGATGGTCTGTAGTATGGAAATTTAATTTTTTAGCAATAATGGATTCTAATGTTTCCAACATATCATCTTCAAATTCTTTCACACAGCCACAATTTACACAAATTAAATGATGGTGGAAGTGAGCTAATTCATCGCTATTCAATTCATAGCGATTACGGCCATCACCGAAATCCAAGCGTTTTACAAGATCCAATTCAGTGAATAAGTCTAAGGTACGATAAATCGTCGCTAATCCGATATCTGGATTGTTCTTTTTCACCAAAATGTACACATCTTCTGCACTTAAATGTTTTTCATCCGCTTCAATGAATGTTTGCAAAATAATTTGACGTTGTGTCGTCAATTTGTATTTTTTATCTTTAATACGCTCTTTTAATTTTTCCATTGTTGCTTGTACTTCCATTGCTTTATCCATGATGTTCCTCTTTCTATAAATTATAATATCTATTAAAATACCATAAGCGTTTCGCTATAATTTGTGCCACAGCTGTCAATGGTACGGCCGTCATCATGCCGATCATCCCAAAGAAATAGCCGCCCACAAAAATAGCAATAATAATCACTAATGGGGGAAGATTGATAACATGCCCCATAATCTTAGGCATGATGATTTGTCCATCTAGTAGTTGTAGAATACCATATGTAATGGCAACTTTCACCGCTAGAGGTCCGCTGATAACAGCGGCTAAAATGATAGCCGGTGCCGCACTAATGAAAGGCCCAATAATTGGAATCCATTCCGCAATACCTGCTAGCACCGCCAACACAAGGGGATATGGTAAATCGAACATATAACACACGATGAAGGTAAAACAAAACATATTACTCGCTAATAGTAATTGCCCCCGTAAATAGCCTCCTAATGTGCGAAGAATGTCATTCACCACTTCTTCTAAATGAGCTGATGTAGGGCTAGAGAAAATATCTAACACAGCTCGTTTGATGGTACGTCCATCCTTCAATAAGTAGAAGGTTAAAATCGGCACTAACAACAATTGTAATACGGTGCTTGCAAAGGACACAATGGCTAAGACACCACGTTGAGCTAAATCGACACCATAATTCCCAATTTTTACCAATGTTGTATTGATAATTCCTTCAAATTGATGAGGTATGATACTTTCCCCATCGATGCCTTGTAACCCTTTTACCACTTCTACAAATTGATCGAGTACATAAGGTAAATTGATTAATAGCTTAGTTAATTCACCGATCACTGGTAGCATTACATATCGTACCAACAATGTAGAAATCAACCCTACCACGACAAATGATGGAATGATAGCAATCCATCGTGGACATTGTTTCCAATACCGCCTTGCATAGGTTTGTGTCATATTGACAAATGGCCATAATAGCAATGTTAATATGACAGCAATAATCAAAGGAATGACAACTGGTAAGGCGATTAACAAACCAAGGCTAGCCAAGACGAGTAAAATGCAACGCAACCAATACTGTATAGATTTATTTCCCATCCTATCACCTACCGTACAAACGGATTAAATTGCTTTTCATCACCAATTGTCGTTTCTGGTCCATGTCCTGGATACACCTTTGTATCCTCTGGCAATGTATATAGCTTTTCTTTAATCCCTTTACTTAATGTTGCAAAATCTCCATTAGGGAAATCCGTCCTACCCACTGACCCTTGGAATAAAGTATCTCCAGCTAGTAACGTTCCTTCTGTGTAATAACACACACCACCTGGTGTATGGCCTGGTGTTTCTATCACCGTAAATGTTGTATCACCTAAGGAAATGGTATCACCCTCTTTCACATAGCGAACATCGTCCACTTCTGCCGTTATATAACGACCAGAATGGGCACTCAAATTCACCGTTGGATTCGTCAAACATTCCGCATCACCTTCGTGAATATACACTGGCACATGGTATGCATCTACCAACGTTTTTACAGCCCCAATATGATCACTGTGCCCATGCGTTAATAAAATACCTTGCACCTTAAATTCGTGACTATCTAGAATTTCTTTTAACTTTTCTCCTTCGTCACCTGGATCTGTTACAAGGCATGTATTATCTGCTTCATTATGCACAATGTAACAATTCGTTCCATACGCCCCTAAAGGCATATAATATAACTTCATTTTTAACTCCATTAAAACTCTTTACTACTATCTAATAGAATCGTCACCGGCCCATCATTGACCAATGCCACTTGCATATGGGCTTGAAATTGACCGGTACTCACGATTAAACCTTTCCCTTTGAAAGCCTCTACTAACTCCAGATATAACCTCTCTGCCATCTCTGGTGGCGCTGCTTTCATAAAGTTCGGTCGACGCCCTTTCCGCACATCTCCGTAGAGGGTAAATTGCGAAACTACGCACACCTCACCACCTACATCTAATACGGATAGGTTCATCTTATCCTGTTCATCTTCAAAGATGCGTAAGTGACTGACCTTATCACAGATGTATTGCACATCCTCTGTGGTGTCCGTATCTGTTACACCTACTAGCACTAGAAGACCTTGCTTCGTACTACCGATGACAGCCTCATCTACGGTAACCGAAGAAGAACTCACACGTTGTACAACGGCTCTCATGCTTTACCTCCTCGATGGACTGAATATACATCTTTCACTCGACGCAACTTTGTCATCACATAATCGAGTTGCGACAAATCTTTAATGTCTAGCATTAAATGGATGGTCACATCTTTTGTATCGTCAGTTTTCGCATGAATATTGGAAATGTTAATTTTCATTTCTGACAAGACTGCCATCACTTCCATTAACAAACCACTGCGATCATAAGCATGCACGGACACGCTTACTTGGAATTGGTCCTGTGTAGCTCCTTCCCAATCAACCTCAATCATACGATTCAAATCATCTGGGGTATGACCAATATTAGTACAATCCGCTCGGTGTACGGAAACACCTCTGCCTCTTGTAATATAGCCAATAATATCGTCCCCTGGTACAGGATTACAACAACGAGCCATACGAACCATGACACCGGCTTCACCTTTCACCAGGACACCACTGCTACTTTTCTTAGACTTTCCTTGATGTACTTTGAGTCGATCGATGACAGCCATTGTATTTTTTCGCTGTTCTTCCTTAGCCACCTCTTGCTTGTGAATGTCCACCAATCTAAGCAATACTGTATTCACTGAAAGTCCACCAAATCCAACGGCAGAGTACAGCTCAGCTTCGCCGCCAGCATTCAAAGATTTTCCAATCTTTTCTAGACGACCATTTTTGGTTAAATCTTTCCAATCATAGCCTAAGCGTTTCGCTTCTTTTTCTAATAGCTCCCGACCTTTGACGATATTTTCTTCTTTATTTTCACGTTTAAACCAGTTACGAATCTTCGTCTTACTTTCCGTAGAACCAACAATATTCAACCAGTCTAACCGTGGTTTCCCATTTTTAGAAGTGACGATTTCAACGATGTCCCCATTTTGCAATTCATAATCCAAAGGAACAATCTTGCCATTAATTTTTGCTCCTACGCATTTATTCCCCACATCGGTATGAACACGATACGCAAAATCCAGTGGTACCGTGCCTTTTGGCAACTTCATAACGTCACCTTTTGGGGTAAAAACGAATACTTCCCCTGTGAAGACATCTAGTTTTAATGCATTCAATAATTCTTTCGGATCACTTGCATCTTGCCACTCAAGAACTTGACGAATCCAGCCTACCTTTGCATCAAAATCTGCTTCTGCCTTGCCTTTATTACCTTCCTTATATCGCCAATGGGCGGCTACACCATATTCAGATACACGATGCATATCCCAAGTACGGATTTGAATTTCTACCGGCTGCCCTTTCGTACCGATGACGGTGGTGTGCAAGGATTGATACATATTCGACTTCGGCATCGCAATATAATCTTTAAAGCGATACGGCAAAGGTTTCCACAAACTATGCACTGTGCCTAACACAGCATAACAATCTGGAATCGTATCTACGATGACACGCACTGCATACAAATCGTAAATTTGCGATAAATCACGATTGTCCTTTTTCATCTTTTTATAAATACTGTAAAAGTGCTTTGGACGACCTTTTACATCTGCCTTAATATGAGCATGTTCCAAAGCATCCTTCAAAGTATTCATCGTATCATTGACGATATCCTCACGAGCTTGCCGTTTTTCACTCATCTGTTGTACTAGGTCATAATATTTTTCTGGTTCTAAATAACGGAACGATAAGTCCTCTAGTTCCCATTTAATATTAAAAATACCTAAGCGATGTGCCAATGGCGCAAAAATTTCTAATGTTTCTTGAGCAATGCGCTGTTGTTTATCAGGGCGCATATGCTTTAAGGTGCGCATGTTATGTAAGCGATCCCCTAGCTTGATAACCACTACGCGCACATCTTTTGCCATGGCCAAAATCATCTTACGATAATTTTCAATTTGCTGTTCTTCTTTCGTTTGATACTGAAATTGATTCAGTTTTGTAACTCCATCTACCAAGAACGCCACTTCTGGTCCAAATTGTTCTTCTATTTCCTCTAAGCGTATCTCTGTATCTTCCACTACATCATGTAGTAAAGCCGATACCAAGGTAGACCGATCAATTTGTAGTTCGCTCAATATGGTGGCAACCCCTAAAGGGTGCAAGATATACGGTTCTCCAGAAGCCCGTTTTTGTGGAGCATGGGCTTTATCTGCTAGGGCAAACGCACGCTCTATGACAGGCCAATCTTCTTCTGGTAAATAGGACCGAACACGGTCCATAAATTGTCCATATTCTCGTTCTTTATTAAATGTATGCTCCTGAGGGGTACTTATAGTACTTACCATTATGCTCCCTCCTGACTATAGGTCATAAACGTCAAAGATGTGTGAAGTTCCAACTTTTGTTGTACATTCACCCAGCGATACACATGACGTCCATCTTCTAATACTTCTTCTTTCAAAATGCCTAATTCCTTAAACACTTCTAGGGCAAGAATAGCTTCTCGAGAAGTCATCTCTTGTGGTCGGCTTTCCAAAGTTTCCCGTTCCACAATATATTTCGGTGCTGTGGGAGATCGGAAAATTTGTTTCACCACCGTATACAGTTTACGCAAACTATCTACTTCTAATCGTTCCCGTTGCTGTGAAAGCGGCTCCAAGTCTTGCACAATGAGCTGTGGCGTCACCACTCCTTGCCATTCATTTTTCTGCAAGGAAAAGGCTACTTTGACAGGGTCATCGGCAAAGATTTCTTGCATATAATGCTCCCCTTGCCAAGCCACCGCATCAATGGGGCCCTGTTGACCTTGCAAAATAATTTTGCAATGATTTTTTTGAAATCCCATAGGATACAGATTCTGTACACGAATCTTAGGAATGGCAAACACAGGCGTACTATTTCCCATACCATAAGGCTCCAAGGTAGCAATTTGGTCAATCAGCTCAACGCTAATATCATCGCTATGCATAGCCCCATCAACGGTGACAATAGGAATGTAATCGTCTTCTGTTAACTGCTTACGACAAAATTCACTTGCTTTTTCACGCAAAGCATCAATCTGTTCTGCTTGTACACTAAATCCTGCCGCCTGTGCATGACCACCAAACTGTATTAATGTATCCCCTGCATAGGTTAACATATCATACATATTACAATGATCAATACTACGGCAGGAGCCTTTGCCAATCCCATCATGGATACTAATCACCATGGTCGGTTTATAAAAGGCCTCTACCAAACGGGAAGCAACGATACCGATAACCCCTGGATGCCAGCCTTCGCCTGCCACTACAATACATTGATCCGCCAAACTTCCTTGTGCTAGCACCGATTGATAGGCTTCTTCAAAAATAGCTCGTTCAATCTGTTGTCGCTCCGTATTCGTTTCTTGTAATTCTTCTGCAATTTCCGTGGCCTCAGCTGGGTCTGTGGTAATCAACAATTCTACAGCACGTGTCGCATGTGTCACCCGTCCTGCTGCATTTAATCGTGGCGCTAAGGTAAATCCAATATGACCTGCGGATAGCACTTTACCTTCTAAACCAGCCACTTGCACTAAGGCTTGAATCCCCACATTGGGGGACTCTGTCATTTTTTTCAAACCTTCACGAACGATAATTCGGTTTTCTCCTACTAGAGGAACCACATCTGCTACGGTACCTAAGGCAACAATATCTAAGTCTTCTCGATAGTCTTCACCTGTACGACGTTTCCATAAAGCCTGACATACTTTGAAAGCCACGCCTACACCAGATAAGTTTTTATCGGTATAAGGACATTCTGGTTGCTTATGGTTAACCACCGCTGTAGCCCTTGGTATTTGCGGTGGTGATGTATGATGGTCCGTAATAATCATGGACACACGATCTCTCACAGCTTCTACAATATCATAGGAACTAATACCGCAATCTACAGAAATAATTAGGTCTGTCTTTTGAGAAATTAAATATTCTAAGGCTTCTAAATTAAGACCATAGCCTTCACTTTGTCGCTCTGGAATATAATAGGTTATATCTGCTCCTAAGCGCGAAAAAAATCGGTACATTAGTGATGTGGCAGTAATACCATCCACATCATAATCTCCGTAAATGACAATGGACCCATTCATAGCTAAGACTCTTTCAATTTCTTCCACAGCCTGTGCCATACCTTTTAACATAAAAGGATCTAATAAGTCATCCATTGTGCTATATAAGAATATTCGACCTTCTTCTACAGTGGCAATCCCACGGTTTGCCAATAAATGAGAAACAATAGGATGCACTGCTAATCCAGAGGTCAATTGAGATTCTACTTCTTCTTGATGTTCGGCAATTTTCCAACGTTTGCCTTTTTGCTTATCTTTTTTCATAAATACCTCTTGGATGGATTTTTCTTTCATTATCATTATCATTATTATACATGAAAGTCCGAGCATTTTCAATAAGTATCATTATTAAAAATATAATAATTTATTTTTATTATCAACACTTATGATAAAAGTAGAATTTATAATGAGACTTCTTTATTTCTTACTTATTATTTCCAATTCTAAAAAACCTCAATAACAAACATTAGGACTACTCGTATATGAGCAGTCCCGACATTTGACACATCACAAAAAAAGTTGTACTGAAATACATCTATGGCATCTCAGCACAACCTTCTATAAAACCTATCCCCGTTCTATTTATAAAGGATATACATCCATTACTTCTATGGAGTCACATACTACCATTGCTTTTATAGAGTCATATACTACCAGCACTACAGAGAAACTACCTACTCATATACTACGATGACTACACAGGAAGTATTTCCCTATCTACATTATCTTAGATGATTCCAAATAACTTCATACTTAAGTTCCCAAAGAAGAAATGGAAGATATAATTCAATACAGAAATATAAAATCCTACTTTCCACCACGTTACTTGTGGCACATAATGACTGCCAAAGAAGATTGGTGTTACCCCAGAGCTATAATGCGTCAAAGTACAGCCAGGACTATTCATCAAACCAAACATCAAAATCGCATAGGGAACGGGAGCCCCTAAAGCAATCAAAATAGACGCAAAGGCAGAGAATAATGCGGTAATACGAGCTGTCCCACTGGCGAAGAAATATTGCGAGTATACAAAGACTAACGAAATGATCAAGGCTGCCCACTCCCAAGACATACCGCCTAACATAGTGCTAACGAATTTTGCAAAGACAGCTACCACGCCTAATTTACCGAGCAATCCAGCCATACCTACTAGAGTACCCATCCAGATTAAAATATCCCAGCCTGTGGTTTCTTTCAAAATATCATCCCATGTAAGACACTCACTAATGACACAGGCTAGTACCGCCATAATCGCAATGACAGTCGCATGTAAGCCCGTAATTGTCGTAGTAGACCAGAGTAGTATGGCCCCTACAAAGATAGCCGCTACCTTTTTCTCCATCGTTGTGATAGGTCCTAGTTTATCTAGTTCTTCACGAGCCATAGCTGGAGCCTCTGGCGTTTCTTTAATTTCAGGTGGGTAAATTTTATAAATAAACCACGGCATGATAACCATACTGAGCAAACCAGGCAAGGCTCCTGCTAAAAACCACTCCCACCATGT
>CAUQUX010000028.1:0-10581 GCA_963521235.1 uncultured Veillonella sp.
CTTGTTCTAAGATTTCAGCGTGAGGTACTGGGGAAGCACCAATTTTTAATGTTTTTCCTGCGTCGGAACCAGTGGAGCTAGTGCCAGTGGAACCACAGCCGCCTAATAACAAGGCAGCGCCTAAGACAGCGGTAGCTGCTAAGCTAAATAATTTTTTCATGTCGTATCTCCTTTGCGTGTTAATTACGATTTGTGAATTTCTACTTGCTTAGTATATCAATACTTTAGTTATAAGTAAAATATATTATACATCTAAGCTGTTATAATTATAAGCTATAATATGAACAAATTATGACAGTGTAACATATTTTGTGTAACCATGTTTGGTTAGTATTAAAAAAGAACTGAACTTCTTTAAGATGTAAGTGTCTAATAAAAATCCCCTCATTGAGAATGTTAATTCATAATGAGGGGGAGTGCTTGTGTAGGCTAATACAATTTCATCATAGAATATTGTTAATTTGAGATGAGGGGAATCGTTATTTTTATATATTGGTAGATCTAGGCATGTTATAAAATACAAATACTGGTTTTATATGATGGTATTACATAGAAGTGCTATAGCCCACA
Organism: uncultured Veillonella sp.; assembly: GCA_963521235.1. Lineage (GTDB taxonomy): Bacteria > Bacillota > Negativicutes > Veillonellales > Veillonellaceae > F0422. The sequence goes on from CAUQUX010000028.1 coordinate 571, forward strand.
AGAAATGATATAGTGTACAAGATATGGATGTAAACTTCATAGCCTCGTTTAATCGTACTGGATCTGCATAGGTGTTGAAAATACGGATGACTTTCATAGCCGGTACTAGTGACAGCAACGCCAACAGGGATGTCCAGGGGATACTGCCGCATGCCACCCAGAGGACTAGCCATAGGGAGCTAATGAGGAAGAGTCCTCGTAGGAGTTGAAGGCCTCTTTCACGACCTAGGAGAATGACCAAGGTACGACGGCCGTGGTTTGCATCGTTCGTAAAGTCCCGCAAATTGTTGGTCATCATGATGGCACCGATTAAGATGGTGGACGGCACCGCAGGAATAAGATAGGTCCAGTGCAAGGTGTGCGCCCATGCGAAGAGGGTAATGCCCACGATGGCAAAGCCCATGGCAAGTCCTGATGCGAGTTCACCGAATGGAGTACGAGAAATGGGTTTAGGTCCACCGGAATATAAGATGCTAGTCAGTATGCATAGCATGCCTACAGGAATGTACCACCAAGTGACAGCATTAGCAAGAGCAATGCCTAATACGAGAGGAAGTATAGTTGTGATATATCCCCAGCGTTTGATGACGGAGGGAGAGATGCCATCACGAACGATGGAACCACTGTTTCCTGCCACTTGAGTGAGGTCAAGGCCAGATTTAAAATCGAAATATTCATTCCAAATGTTCGCTGCCATTTGCGCGCTTAAGACGCAAATTAGAATGCCCACTGTATAAAATAAGGATAGCCAAAGTGGCTGAGTTTGTTGAAATTGTGTAGCCCCCATAGCAGCCCCTAAGACAACAGGACTGAAAGCCGCCGTTAAGGTGCGGGGGCGAATTAATACAAAAAATTGTGACAGATTCATAGTCATCCTTTCATCATTAGAAGTTATATAATATGGTACCATTCTAACCTAATTAGGAGATTATGACAAACCATAGAGTAAAAAACAATTATACATGAAATGTAATAGTGGAGTATAATAGAAAAAAGTAGATGATAGGCCTAGTATTCAAACTGTCATAGAAAAGTGCTTAGTATACTATAGGGTGGACCTATAAGAATAGGAGTTATTCATGATTACACATGCTCTATTAACAGATATGTATCAATTTACCATGATGCAAGGTTTATTTACACAAAACAAACATCGCACTCGTTGCGTGTTCGATCGTTTTTATCGGACGAATCCTTTTAATGGTGCTTATACAATAGTAGCCGGCTTAGAAGAAGTGATTCGGTATGTAAAAGAATTACGATTCTCCTCTGATGATATTGACTATTTACGTCAAACTGGTGTGTTCACAGAAGCGTTCTTGACATACTTAAGCACGTTTCGCTTCACGGGAACTATCTATGCGGCACCAGAAGGGTCTGTGGTATTTCCGGGGGAAGTGTTACTTCGAGTTGAGGCCGCCAAGGACGAGGCTATTTTATTAGAAACTGCTTTATCGATGTTTTTAAATCATGAATCCTTGATTGCTACAAAAGCCCGTCGTATTCGATCTGTCATTGGTAAAGATGGGGTAGCAGAATTTGGTATGCGTAGAGCCCAGGGGGTGAGCGCTGCTGTACAAGGGGCTAGAGCGGCTTTCATTGGTGGCTTTGATAGCACTAGTGATGTGTACAGTGCGGCCTTGTATGGCATGCGACCTGTAGGGACCATGGCACACAGCTGGGTCATGAGTTTTCCTAGTGAAATCGATGCGTTCCGTGCTTATGCAGACCAATATGAAAATAATTTAGTATTTTTGGTAGATACCTATAACACATTGCGTAAAGGTATACCGGCGGCGATACAGGTGTTCCAAGAAATTCGAGAGCGCCGAGGTGGTACGATGCCGTCCATCTATGGTATTCGCTTGGATAGTGGTGATTTGGCGTACTTATCCATCGAGGCACGCAAGATGTTAGATGAATCAGGGTTCCCAGAGGCATTAATTTTTGCTACTAATGATTTAGATGAATATAAAATTGCAGACTTGAAACAACAAGGGGCAGCGATCACAGCTTGGGGGGTAGGAACCAAATTGATTACTGCCGATGAAACACCAGCTCTAGGTGGAGTATATAAATTGGCGGGCCAATGGGAAGGAGATTCCTTTATACCAGCTATGAAATTTTCCGATAATGTTGAAAAGGTGACAAACCCTGGCAAGAAAAAAGTGTTGCGCCTTATCAATACACGAAATCATAAGCTCATCGGTGATTTAATCTGCTTAGACCATGAAAACGTGGATACCACACAGGACTATGTGTTTAAAAACCCATTGCACCCATGGAAACAAACAATGCTGAAAGCAAATACGTTCAGAGTACAAGAACTATTGGTACCTATCTTCGTGGATGGAGAATTAGTGTATGATGTACCTTCTTTGGCACAAGTGAAAGCTTACGGAGAAGAGCAAATTCAACTGCTATGGCCGGAATTTTTACGACTTCGTAGAGCGCCAGAGGTGAAAGTCAACATCAGCGAAGAATTGTATCAATTGAAATCTAAATTATTGTTGGAAAAAGTAGGGAATCCTAGTTAGGAAGGAGTTATTATGAATTGGAAATGTATGATGGCTAGTGTGGCATTAGTAGGGACGATGCTGTCAGGACATGCAGCATCGATTACACTAGATGGGCAAAGTAGCGTAGAGTTACCTAGCTATGTTTCGGTAGTTAACCATGATGATCTAATGGAAGGTTTTATAAAAAAAGAAGATACAGTTCGTATAGTACCTTCTAATGATTGGCATATAAATGAAACAGAGGCTGAGGCACTAGATAAAATTGTCAAAGGTGTAGTGCAACGGGGGCAGCGGTATCAGTTGCAAGGGCGTGATGAACGAGGCTTACATACGGCAGAGTTGGTACACTTTCACATGACAGGTGCAGAAGCGGCCGAAGCATGGAAGATAAAATATAAAGGAACGACGATTACGCCACAATCTGTAGGGGAAACATTATATAAAAAAACGGTGAAAGAAATAAAAAATATAGACCTCTATAATGTAAATGTTATGAGAGGAAAACGTATAGAAAAGAATGGGGCGGCGTTAGTTCCCTTTGTTACAAGTACTAATCCAGAGTTCAGTAGTACTGAGATTATGAAAGCCGTATTACCGCTGGTGAACGTAAGATTTCTTGATGGAGAGATTATGAAACCTGTACGCTTACAAGGCGATACAGGGTTGTATACGCATGGTAGAGTGCAATTGGATGTGGATGGATTTGTGGTCCCTTCGTATATCAGCTTTGTAGGACGCTATGGTCAAGAGGGGGTATCTATTACATGGATCACAACAGCTGATATATCGAGAGCCTATTGGAATCCTGTTATCATGAGTGTATTAGGTGTGAAGGGAGAATAAATCGATGAAACATTGGATGCGAATGGGACTGGCTGCCTTAGTGGCCAGCCTTATGATAGGCTATGGACAAGTGTCTGCACAGGTACATGATACTGCTTATGAGCGGGTAGGTAGTAGTAGACCAATGCCAGATGGAGTAGTAGGGGGTCCTTTGGGGACTATCTTAGATGTCGAAAAAAACAGAAAAACTGGTAATGAACTTATGGCAGAGTTTGATGCGATGCTAAATCAGAATCCATTGACTGATTTGCGTCAAACTATAGGACCAGAGATTACCGTTAAGCAGTTATCTTCTTCAAAGTTAGCAGAGGTAGGAAAAGGATATGTATATGCTAATTTAGGTACAGCAGGCACTAGGACTACTAGAGTAAAGGACTATGCAAGAATGTCGAATATGAAGGACGGACTTAAATTGGGTCGTTATATGGATCTCTATGAATTGCAAGGTACGGATCAGTATGGTTTAAATACAGCATGGGTTATGGTATTTCCATTACCTAAAGAGGTGCTAATGAGCTTGCGATCATCGCAATCATACGGAAAAGAGGGACTTTCACCGGCGGAAATGGATAGAATCACTCATGATGCAAACGACTTATTAAACTATTTTAATGTCCATATTGGAGAGGATAAAGATATTGATTATTCTCAGAATAAGATGCCAGCAAAAATACGACTACGAAATGTGGAACCATTACATACGTTAAGAGATACGAAATATGGCACAATGACAACGGCGGGACATATGACCTATGATATCAAAGGGGTTCAATACCCTGGGTATCTGCGGATAGCCCTAGTTGGAACACCACACTATTTGACAACAATTGTCATGGGTACTACCGAAGTAGAAGGAACATTCTTTAAACCATATTTCTTGCAAATGTTACAACATATCAAGTAAGCCTATTTGTCTATAAAATCGATATGCTCGATAGTCAACAAGGCTCGCTTAATGGACAGCCCTCCGGTGTAACCAGTGAGGGCCTTTCCTTTGCCCAAGATACGGTGGCAAGGGATGATAAGGGAGATAGGGTTGGAACCGACGGCAGATCCGATGGCTTGGGCTCCTTTGGGGACGGGCGAGTTGAATACGCGTTGGCTTAGCTCGCCATAGGTAAGGGATGTGCCGTAGGGAATATGTTGTAAGTAGGACCATACTTTTTCTTGGAATGTAGTACCTTGTGGTGCTAACGGTATGGTGATTGTTGGTACTTGTCCGTTGAAGTATTGATCTAGCCACTGAATAGTTTGTTGCAAAATGGGGGAAGACATAGTTTCATCTATGACTACTGTTCCTTGAAAGTGTACAGATTGTGTGGGGAAGGTAAGCCCTACTAAAGCAGAAGTAGTGGCATATAGAGTGAGAGTGCCCAATGGGCATTTATAAGTAGTATAAGTAATGGACATATAGTTACTCCTTATAGAACTATGCAAATAAAGTACAATAAAAGTATGAAAAAATAGCTACACTTAGTATGCATTACATGCTATACTAGAGGTATGTTATGAATGTCTTATGGTAATGAAAGGGGACAACTATGAAACAAGTGTATACAGAGCAAGCACCAGCAGCATTAGGACCATATTCTCAAGCTTACAAAGCGAATGGATTTGTGTTTATCTCTGGTCAAGGTGGTATTGATCCTGCACAAGGCGCTTTAGTAGAAGGTGGCGTAGAAGCACAAACATTACAAGCTATGAAAAACATTGAAGCAATCTTAAAAGAAGCTGGCACTGATTTTTCTAAAGTTGTAAAAACAACATGCTTTTTAGCGGATATGGGTGACTTTGCAAAATTTAATGCAATTTATGCTGAGTACTTTACATCCAAACCAGCACGTAGTTGTGTGGCAGTCAAAACATTACCAGCTAACTTCTTGGTAGAAGTAGAAGTGATTGCCCTAGCAGAATAGTATATCGTATTATACCATAAGCGGTATAGGGAGTACTAAAAAGCTGTTACATTATGATTGACTCTTAATGTGGCAGCTTTTTGCTTATGGTGGTATAAGTAGTCTTAGAATAGGTGAGCGTATGAGTAACAAACCAAAATATTTAAGCACGGTGAAAGCCATCCTACATATTCTAGTGGGGGCGATAGTATTCGCGGTAGGTATGCAAGCGTTTATCGTACCCCATAAATTATTGAGCGGTGGTATTAGTGGATTAACTCTGATTATTTATTATGTAACCCAAGGCGCATTGAGCCTTGGTATGATTAACTTTCTATTGAACCTACCTGTGTTATATGCAGCATGGCGGTGGCTAGGGGGATGGCATCTAGGTATTACTATCTTTGGTACAGTGTTGATGTCTATTCTGATTAACGTGGTATCTCCATTGGCAGAGTTAAGTTTAACTCAAAATCCGATTATTGGTGGTATTTTAGGTGGTTTATTTTCAGGGCTAGGACTTGGTATTGTCTATCGTGGGGGCGGCAATACAGGTGGCATTGATCCCATTGCTTTAATCATTCGAAATCGCTTTGGTCTACAAATCGGTAGCATTTTATTTGGCATCAATATGATGATTTTAATCATCGGAGCTATTGTGATTAATATTGAAGCAGCAGCTACTACATTGATTAGTACGTATTTGTCTGCGGTGGTGACCAATAAGGTGATTACAGGATTCAGTCAACGGAAAGCGATGTTTATTATTTCCTATAAACCAGTGACCATCTGTAATCTGATTATTGATAAAATTGGTCGTGGCGCCACCATCTTGAATGGGGAAGGGGCGTACACACATCAACCGAAACAAGTCATTATGGTTGTGGTTAGTTTATTGCAAGTGGCTCGCTTGAAAGCTGCCGTAGAAGCAGAAGATCCAGCGGCCTTCATGGTCATTACTGATGCAGCTGAGGTGATTGGTACGGGATTCTCAGCACGTTCCACAAATGGTGCTGTAGAGCGGGTATTACAAACGTGTGACCCTGTGAAAACAGCGGAAGCAGAGCAAATGATTCATGAAGTGCAAATAGCTAGAAATGAAATTCCTTTAGAAGAACATAAGGAGGAACGATAATATGGTACATCCTTTGGCAGGACAACCTGTAAAAAAAGAAGATTTGATACATGTAGATACAATCGTGAAAGATTTCTTTCGCATTATTCCTAATCATGAGACGCCAGAAGAACGAGTGAGTTTTGGTACGTCCGGACATCGTGGTATTGCATCGAAAGGGACCTTTAATGAACTCCATGTGGCAGCCATTGTACAAGGAATTTGCGATGTACGTAAAGAATTTGGTGCCACCGGACCTTGTTATATTGGGCAAGATACACATGCCTTATCGCAGCCAGCCTTGCAAGTAGCTATTGAAGTCTTACTAGGAAATCGAGTAAAAACACGAGTGGATGCACATCGTGAATTTGTGCCGACCCCAAGCGTATCTCGAGCTATTTTGCGACACAATGCAGATACCGCACCGGATGATGTGGCAGATGGTATTATCATTACGCCATCCCATAATCCGCCAGAACATGGTGGGATTAAATATAATCCACCTCATGGTGGCCCTGCAGATACGGCAGTGACAAAACGGATTGAAGCCTTAGCTAATGAATATTTAGAAAAAGGATTAGATAGCATTCAACGATTCTCTTTTCATCATCTAGTAGGCGCTCATGAAAGTGCTCATTGTGGTTGCTGTCATCATGAAGAAGAGAAACCAGTAGCACCAGCTGCGATTTCTGTAGAGGAAGCGGGACAATATTTAGAGCCTTATGATTTTAAAATGGCCTATGTGAAAGAATTGCCTCAAATTATCAATATGAAAGCCATTCAAGAAGCCAATCCAAAGGTGTTAATTAATGCTTTAGGTGGTAGTGGTGGCGCTTATTGGCATGCCATTGCTGAGGAATATAACTTGAACTTTACTATTATTAATAGCGACTATGATCCAACATTTAGTTTCATGTCCTATGACCATGATGGAGCGATTCGTATGGACTGTTCTTCTCCATATGCAATGGCAGAAGTGGCAAAAAACTTAGGTGACCACGTACTAGCCATCGGTAATGACCCTGACTATGATCGCCATGGTATCGTCACAGAAGAAGGACTATTAGCGCCTAATCAATATTTAGTAGTAGCTGCTAAGTATTTGAATGAAACTCGCCCTTGGGAGGGAAAAGGCGTTGGTAAAACAGCCGTTGTGACAGGTTTGATGGATGCCTATTGCAAAGATTCCAATCATCCTGTGTATGAAGTGCCAGTAGGTTTTAAATACTTTGCGCCTTTATTATTTGATGGACGCATTGGTTTAGGGGCAGAGGAAAGTGCAGGAGCTTCCTTCTTGCAACAGGATGGAACGGTATGGACCACAGATAAAGATGGCATTATTTTAGGTCTGTTAGCAGTGGAGATGGTAGCTACCACAGGAAAAACGCTAGCTCAATACTATGCAGAGATGACAGCGCAGTGGGGCACACCTGTGTTCCAACGTGTGGATATGCCATGTACGACAGACATTAAAGCAGCCTTAAAGGGGATGCAACCAAGTGATGTGACAATGACAGAATTGGGAGGTAGTCCAATTCGAGAAGTTCGCACTACATCTCTCTTTGAGGATCAACCGATTGATGGTGTTAAAATTGTGACCGATACAGGTTGGTTCGTAGCACGGCCATCAGGTACGGAAAATCTATATAAGATGTATGCAGAGTCCTATGCAGGTGAAGAAGGATTGATGCGTCTTATGGAAGATGGCAAACGTATCATAGAAGGATTAGTAACGAAAGCCGTGTAATTCATAAGGACCTGTAACAAGTAGGCGAGAAGATGGGATTCTATGAGTTTACTGTCTCGGTTCTTGTATGTACTGTGTTTAACTGATATAATTAATAAATATGGTCTATATACAATGAACTTAGTATTCTAATGACAGACTATTGACAATCACTTGTTATAATCATGAAATACCACGTATGGAGGTGGTGGAATGACAGTATATTTATGGGCCTTTGTCATTGCTCTCGTAGTAACATATATTTGCACGCCTTTAGTAAAACAATTTGCTGTTAAGGTAGGTGCTATTGATAAACCAGATGCACGTAAAGTGCACCAAGTATCGATTCCACGGTTAGGTGGATTGGCGATTTATATTGGCTATATGGTATCTTTGCTATATAGTGTGAAAGATATAGCCTCTGTGAAAGGATTGATCGTAGGGTCTATTATTTTGGTTGCCGTTGGTATTTGGGATGATATCAAACAAATTGGACCGAAGACGAAATTGTTGGGACAAATTGTGGCGGCTCTTATGTTGCCACTCTTTGGTAATGCGGTACATTTTATAAGCATTGGTGACCATCTATTGTATTTGGAGTATTTTGCCATACCGTTGACAGTATTTTGGATTGTAGGATTTACGAATATTGTGAATCTCATTGATGGATTAGATGGATTGGCTGCTGGGATTTCTCTCATTGCGTGTATTACGATTTGTATCGTTACTTTGCAAATGGGGCAAATTGAATTGGCATGCATTACCTTGGCGTTGGCTGGGGCGGCTTGTGGGTTCTTGCGTTATAACTTTAATCCTGCGAAAATATTCATGGGTGATACAGGCAGTATGCTATTAGGCTATACTATGGCGGCTATTTCCGTCATGGGCAGTGTGAAAACAGCAGCGACTGTGGCATTGGTGGTACCTGTGATTGTATTGGGTTTACCGATCTTAGATACATTATTTGCTATTGTACGTCGACGTATTAATGGACGCCCTGTGTTCCAACCAGATAAAGGACATTTGCATCATCGTCTATTGGCGATGGGGCTCACACAAAAACAAGCGGTGTTGTTGATGTATGCCATTACGGCACTCTTAGGTTGTGTGTCTATCGTGGCGGCGAAGGCAAACTTTGTCATAGGAGTTTTGCTAGTGCTTGTTATACTTTGTGCATGCGTGTGGACAGCAACAAAAATTGGGATTATATCCAAAGACAACGACGTTCGTAAATAGCTATGCAAAACGCCAGGAGCGCCTCAGAAGATTTTCTGAGGGGCATATGGCGTTTTTTATTACTTCATAAATTAAGACCGCGGCACATTCCTTCACAAACGGTATTTCATAATGTTTGTTCAGGAACATACCGCGGTCTTTTTGCATTTGTTTAATACTAGTAATAAAATGCCATATGCCTTTGGCAATCTGCATCGTGGCTCATGGCGTTTAGCTTCGTACTTGCTCACTCTGTAGGAGGAGAGAACATGCTACGCTTTCTGACGTTTGCAAAATTAAGTATATTACGCCATGTTGCTTACGCTTATGGCGTTTTGCCTTGTACTTGCTCACTCTGTAGGGAGAGGGTGGGAACATGCCGCGGTCTTTCTGCATTTGCTTAATACTGGTAATAAAATGCCATATGCCGTAGTCAATCTGTTCTGCGAATCATGGCGTTTTGCCTAGCACTTGCTCACTCTGTAGGGGAGGGATGTCAGGGTGCTTTGCTTATGGCATTTTGGTTGGGTGTACTTCTTTATAGTTTCTACTAGTATGGAAGGCTTGTACATGATACAATAGAGATAATTGAAAAAGTTTAATAAAGTGATTTAGGAAAGCTTGTGTATGATAGCTTTCATAGTAAAGGAAGTAAACGAAATATGTGGGAGGTACTATGTTAAAAGTCATGACCATATT
>CAUQUX010000029.1:0-10483 GCA_963521235.1 uncultured Veillonella sp.
CTACGCCGAAAAAGCGCAAAGCTGCTTTTGTGTTCAATGGATTCCCTCCTATTCTGTATAACAATGGATTTTCTCAGATGGTGTCACAATAGTATGCATCCACTCATCATGAGGTGCCATAGGTATTACCATTTCTGAAAGTTGGTTATCCCAGGCAATACCGATACGTTTGTCTATTGGAATCTGTTGCAAGTATCGGTCATAATATCCAGCACCCATTCCCATGCGACCGCCTCTTCGATCAAAGGCAAGACCGGGAACGAGAATACAATCCAATCGTGTTGGTTCTACGATGTCATAGGGTTCCTTGGGAATACGAATCCCCAATGTCCCCCTTGTTACCATTTCTAAGTCCGTGATCCGAACGCCTACCATCTCCGTTTTAGTCACGCACACCGGTACATAGACATGTTTCCCTTGCCCTAAGGCTCTGATGATGAAAGCATCTAGATTTGCTTCTTTAGGCATAGCTAAATACGCCATAATATGTTCCGCATCAGCCACCTTAGGCATCGCCCAAAGTCGCTCCGCTAATTGTGCTGACCACGCAGGAACCTCTTGGACTGGTACATTGCGACGACGTTCTAAAAAGGCCTGTCGCAATGACACTTTATCCATTACTTTTGGTCCTTTCCAAGAACTTGTGCAATGGCTGTACGAGCAAATTTCATTTCTACTTTTTCAGATACTTGTAGTACTGCTGTATCTTCTGTTAAGGAAACGATTTCCCCATAAATACCGCCTACAGTCAATACTTTTTGGCCTTTTTTCAAGCTGTTCAATAACACTTGACGCTCTTTTTGTTGTTTCTTTTGTGGACGGTATAACAAGAAGTAAAAAAGTACAACCATAATCAATAGTGGTAAAATTGCTTGTCCCGTTTGTCCTTGGAAAAATTCTAAGAAATCCATACATCCTCCTATTTACTAAAATATTGCCAGAACTCTTCGCGGAATGCTACAAAACGATCTTCTAAGATGGCTTTACGCATTTGACGCATAAATTCTAGTAAGAAATATAAATTATGATACGACACCAATCGGAAAGCCAAAATTTCTTCTGCTTTGTATAGATGTCGAATATAAGCTCTTGTATAGTTTTGGCATGCATAACAGCCACAACCTTCTTCAATAGGCCCCCAGTCACGCATGAACGAAGCATTGCGTAAATTCAATCTCCCTTTCCATGTCATGGCCATACCATTCCGTGCTACCCGTGTAGGATATACACAGTCAAACATATCGACGCCACGAGCTACTCCTTCCACTAAGCAGTCGGCGGTACCAACACCCATTAAATAACGAGCTTTATTCGCTGGTAATAGAGGTGTTGTATGTTCCAACACTTCGTACATCAAGTCGTGTGGTTCCCCTACGGAAAGGCCACCAATGCTATACCCTTCAAAGTCCATAGCCACTAACTCTTTAGCACTTCGTTCACGAAGGTCTTTATACATACCACCTTGCACAATGCCGAACATACCTTGATTCTTGGACCGACGTGCTTCTTGGCATCGTTCTGCCCAACGAGTCGTTCTCGCAGTGGATGCATCCGCATAGCGATGATCAGCAGGATAGGGAATGCACTCGTCGAATGCCATCATAATATCAGACCCTAATTGTTCTTGTACTTTAGTAGCCACTTCAGGAGAGAGGAATTTTTTAGATCCATCTAAATGAGATCTAAAGTTAACGCCTTCTTCAGTAATCTTGCGCAATTTGCCTAAGCTGAACACTTGGAAACCACCACTATCCGTTAAAATAGCTTGGTCCCAGTTCATAAATTTATGCAAGCCACCAGCTTCTTCCACTAGGTCAGCCCCTGGGCGCAAGAATAAATGATAGGTATTGCTCAAGATAACTTGAGATCCCATCGCTTTCAGCTCCTCTGGGGCTAATGTTTTCACCGTCGCCTGTGTCCCAACGGGCATAAACATCGGTGTTTCATAGGTCCCATGTGGAGTATGCAATAACCCTGCCCTCGCACCTGTGTGCGGACATTGTTTTTGCAATTCATATCTAATTGCCATATATACACTCCTTTATTACTTTTGTATTATAACACAATTTTCAATTTATCGAATGAACATTGCATCACCGAAGCTGAAAAATCTATACTTTTCACGGACTGCCTCTTCATAGGCTGCTAGACAATGCTCTCTACCAGCTAAGGCACTAATAAGCATGAGTAAGGTAGACTGTGGCAAATGAAAGTTAGTAATCAATGCATCAACTATCTGATACGTATACCCTGGGTAAATAAAAATTTGTGTCCAATCAGATCCACTCTTAACATAACCTACCTCGGTCGCTGCGGATTCCAAAGTGCGCACCGATGTAGTTCCTACGGCAATCACCCTTCGTCCTTCTGCTTTGGCACGATTCACCAGCTCTGCAGTTTCTTCTGACATGTGATAAAACTCTTTATGCATATCATGGTCTTCAATAGATTCTGCCGACACAGGGCGGAATGTACCTAACCCTACATGTAATGTAACAAATCCAATTTGCACGCCTTTTTGACGAATCTCATCCAATAGTTCCGGCGTAAAATGCAAGCCTGCTGTAGGGGCTGCTGCGGATCCTTTTTCTTTGGCATATACCGTCTGATATCTATCTTTATCTTCTAGCTTTTCATGAATATACGGAGGCAATGGCATTTCACCAATGTCATTAATGATTTCATCGAAATTACCATTCGGTTTAAATTGAATCAATCGACCGCCAAAATCAGTATGGTCTATGATCTCCGCTTCTAGATTAGGACCAAAGGATAAAAGTTGTCCCTTTAGACATTTTTTTCCTGGCTTTACCAAACACTCCCAAAGATGTTCGCCTTTGGGCGTCAACAGTAGTACTTCTATCTTGCCACCTGTCCCTTTACGTTCTCCATACAAACGAGCAGGGATGACCTTAGTGTTATTAAAGATTAACACATCCCCTTCACATAGTTCATCTAATATGGAGTGAAAGGATACTTTATGGCATATTTCTCCACTTACCTTGTCCAAGGTCATCAATCGTGACGTATCCCGTGGTTCTACCGGATGTTGTGCAATGAGTTCCTCAGGCAGTTCATAATTAAAATCAGATACTTTCATACTATTCCTCATTAATTGTACAGTTTCGTAATTGCCGTACCTTGGTAATAATGTTGTAAAATCACTTTGTAATAATCAGGTTGGCTTGCCTCTTTTTGGCTAGCCATTTCCGCCGCTCCCCACTGTGAAAGTCCCAGCCCATGGCCCCAACCATATCCATGAATTGTCACGGTCTGATTCGCTTTACTAAAGTTATGGTTTGGTTTCACAGAGGAGCCCTGAATCCGGCTTGGAGGTGTTTGTCCTATATAAAAATCAAATAAGGTGGACTTCAAGCCAAATATCCCTTGTACTTGTTCTCCCGTTAAGGATATAGTTCCTTTTTCACCGATAAATTTCATTGTTTTTACACGGCCTGATACGCCCCGATCCTGCACTTTCATAGGTCGATCCCCCAAGGGAGATAGTTCTATTTTATGTAAATACCCTACAGATTTGCTTGCAGAAGCTAATTTTTGCTCTATACTTTGACGGCTAGTAATGACATTCCATACGGTTGTACCCTCATGATTCGAATAATCTTGCACCCCTTTTAAATAGGGTAAATCATTCCCCCACAGGTTGACACTATCCTCTGTATAGCCCCCTCCATCGGAATGGAAGAGTGCATTAATGGGTTGCCCTTGATAGGTAATGACCATACCATGTGTGCGTTTCACCGCTGCATTCGTACTGGCAAATTCGCTACTTTTACCACCATAGACTTGATCTGCCGTAGTGGTTCCAATATCGTACACATTAGCTTTACTACCCTTCATGGAATGTAATGCATAGGTTCGAGCGGCCACTGCTTGTGCCTCTAGAGCTGGCACAGGCCAACTTGGTACCACTTCTTCTGGTACTACGCCTTGTACATATTGTTCTAGTCCTAGTACATTAATAACACTCATCGACCCAGAAGCATTGGCATGTACCGTAATACCTCCACGATAGGTCTTTCCTAACGTTTGCAATTCCGAACCAAATCTGCCCTTTGTATTTTGAATACTAATCGATGTATCAACACCATGCCCATTCACTTGGACTAAACCACCTCCTGTAGAAATGGTCAACACCTGATGTTCCTTGCCACCTTGGATTTGATGCCCACGACTATCTAACACCACCATAGGCATAGCACTCGTGATGGTAAACGATTGGGAGCGATGTCCCAAAAGGACACGGATCACTGGCTCTCCACTACTCAACTTCATTTGTTCTTTTGCGGGTGCAGAAACCGCCATGGTTCCTATCTTTTTATCAAATCCAGTTGGTTTTGTCGTCTGTGGTGGAGTTAGTTTCGATGCTTTCACAGCTGGCTTTGGTATGACATGCTTTGCTGTGACTGTGCCTTTTCTTTCATTCGGTTTCACAAAAGTAGCTTTCACTGTTGTACGTTTCGGCACTTCCTTTTGCGATGCTGCGAGCCCCACAAAGGGTGTACTTCCTAATACAGCGGTCATCACTGCAATCGCCACATAGCGATATCCTAGCTGTTTCATGACTCCACCTTTCTAGGAATCCCTAAATGGTCATACGCAGCGGGTGTCACAATACGCCCTCGATTCGTTCTCGCCAATAATCCTAATTGCATCAAATACGGTTCATATACATCTTCAACACTTTCACGTTCCTCGCTCACAGACGCAGCAATGGTATCCACCCCTACTGGTCCGCCATCGAATTTTTCAATGATCGTGCTCAAAATACGTCGATCGATACGATCTAGACCTAGCTTATCAATATCTAATCGCTGCAAAGCTTGATCGGCAATTTCTTTTGTAATCACCCCATCGCCTAACACTTGCGCCACATCTCGAACACGTTTCAACAAACGGTTCGCAATTCGCGGGGTCCCTCGAGAGCGACGAGCGATTTCACTGGCTCCTTCTGGATCCATATGAATATCTAAAATATCAGCTGAACGACTTACAATAAATTCTAGTTCATTTTGTTTATAATACTCTAAGCGACTAATGACACCAAAGCGATCACGTAATGGTGCCGCTAAGGCCCCCGCTCTTGTGGTCGCTCCGATTAACGTGAACTTTGGCAATTCAATACGCACTGATCGAGCGCTAGGACCTTTTCCGATGATAATATCTAAGGCATAATCTTCCATAGCAGAATATAGAACTTCTTCTACAGAGCGAGATAAGCGGTGAATCTCATCGATAAACAATACATCCCCTTGTTGTAGGTTACTCAATAAAGCGGCTAAATCTCCTGCTCGTTCTATAGCAGGACCCGAAGTGACACGAAAATTGACGCCCAATTCATTGGCTACAATCCCTGCCAGTGTAGTTTTTCCCAATCCTGGTGGACCGTATAACAGCACATGATCCAATGTATCTCCTCGTAGTTTTGCCGCTTCTATAAAGATATGCAAATTTTCTTTCGCCTGTGTTTGTCCAATATATTCTTTTAAATAGCGAGGACGAAGACTATATTGCCAGTTATCTTCTTCCCGTTCTTGCATGGTTACAATTCGATTTTCTTGATCCATTCTTATCGCCCTTTACCCAATGCCGCTAATACTTGTTTTAACAATACTGGTACTTCCTGTGTTCCATCGTATATTTCTTTGATAACTGGCTGTACTTCTTGGGCACTGTAGCCTAATGCCATCAGGGCCTCTAAGACTTCCTCTGTAGCACCCATTGGCACTTGTACCACAGGAGATATAGTCCCAGTCGGGGTAAAAGTCCCTGCAATGCCGAGGCTTTCTATTTTATCCTTCAATTCAAGAACCAATCGCTCTGAAGATTTTTTACCGATACCCGGCAATTTTTGGAGCCCTTTTGTATCACCACTAATGATAAGCCCCACAAAATGGTCCGGGCTAATAGCAGATAAAATACCTAATCCCAACTTAGGACCTACTCCAGATACAGAAATAAGCATCAAGAATAATTCATAATCTTCGATGGTCAAAAAGCCGTAAAGTTGAATGGCATCTTCACGCACATTTGTATAGGTAAACAAACATATTTCTTCTCCCACTTGCACTTGGCTTTGTACGGAGCTAGGTACATATACACGGTATCCTACATCGTGTACATTCACATACACAGCCTCCACTAATCGATGGGTCACAATCCCTTTTATATATGCAATCATCGTATCCTCACAATTGTAAAATTTGTTTCAATGTATCTGTATGGGAACTATGTGCGGTGCAAATGGCAATCGCCAAGGCGTCCGCCGCATCATCTGGCTTAATCTTTTCTCGAATCCCTAACAAGTTCATCGTCATGTATGTGACCTGTTCCTTGGTGGCTTTTCCATAGCCCACTACAGATTGCTTTACCTGTAACGGTGTATATTCGTAAATTGGTAAGTCTTGTTGACTCGCCGCCAGTAGTGTAACACCTCTCGCTTGTGCTACGCCGATACCCGTCGTTACATTGCGGGCAAAGTATAATTTTTCTATGCCAAACTTTTGAGGGCGAAATTCTTCTAAAATATCGCTCAACTCGTTAAATATAATTTCTAACCGGCTTGCTTCTGGCGTTTTTGCCTCTGTGGTGATGACTCCATAAGTAACAGGTTTTAAAGAGCTTCCTATGACATCTATGATGCCATACCCACAGATAGCATAGCCCGGATCTATTCCAATAATTCGCACGCTATAACCTCTGATTTCATTTCATTGTTTCAATCATTTAATTATAGCAAATTTACAGAACATCTGCACCCTTATAGTATACCTTTTTCTAATAAACTTACATAGGTGCCGTCGCCGATGATGATATGGTCTAGTACAGGTATGCCCATCACTTCTCCTGCCCGAGCAAAAATTTTTGTCACACGCACGTCATCGCTGCTCTCTGTAGGATCTCCCGATGGATGGTTGTGCATCAAAATAATGGCTGCCGCATTGGCATCAATGGCTTGTCGAAATACCGCTCGTTGTTCTGCCGTACTACTCGTTAATCCCCCTTTGGAAATCAGAACAGGCTTGATCAATTTGTTTTTCACCGTTAGCAGTAGCACATAAAAGTGTTCTTCGGTTTTATGGCGTAATCGTTCCATCATATAATTAGCGGCCGCCTCTGGACTACTAAAATCTTCCCAATCTTTTTTTACTTTCATTTGTCCCAACCGACGACCTAATTCAATGGCTGCACAAATGGTGACAGCTTTATCTTGACCAATGCCATCAATTTCTCGCAAGGCATCCACGGTAACACTGTTCAATCCTCCTACAAATTGTTTCATATGCTCCACCACATCATGAGCCACTTCTAATACGGTCGCCCCCTTACGACCTGTTCGCAATAAGATAGCTAATAATTCTTCCAACTCTAACGACTCAGCTCCTAGTGCTATAAATTTTTCTCGTGGCAATTGATAGGTTTGTAACTGTAACATAAGCCCTCCATCATTTGAAAGTACGTCCTCTAGTCCTATAAACGACAACACGCCACACTCCAAAGAGTGTGACGTATCTTCGTCTACATACAATATGCATATATATTTCTTATCTCTATATATTCGGTACAAATTTTAAAATTCCTTTATTTTTATGACAACTACTACACAGAAATTCTGTCTACGTTCCGTCATACATCCTATTGCATACAGAACCTAGTCCCCCCTAAGCCTTGCTCCAATTACTAGGTCAATCATATCTATCATTACTTTGCTTAGGATAAACTCCCTATCTAACCTATACTAAAAAAACTTATTCCTTCACACCCTCACCTTGCCCATAGACATTGGCTGCATAGGTAGCAAAGTCGTCTCCATGTTTGAACGCGTCTTCTCTAAGGTATGCATGAAACACGACTTGATCTTCTTTCACCTGAATGAGATCTGGTACATGCTGCGCTAAGGCATCAAAGAATTCTTGCTCTACTTTCAGTAACACACGACCATGCTTTAATTTTTTCCCTTCCACCACTGAGTAGGCTAAGGCCCATACAGGGCGATCATCGGTGGAGGATAATTTACGATATTTATAACGGAATTTTAACGGTGGCATCATAGATTGTTTAAATTGATAGACCCCGTTGATCATTGTATAAGGAATGACCATTCGTTTCTTTCCTAACAAGCCTACCTCATCAATGATGAGATCCAATTCGGTCAACCTAAATGTATAGGTCCCCACTGCCTGCGATACAAGGACAAATAGAATAATTCCTTCTATTAATATTTCCGCTAAGGCTATACTACCTAACTCCACATAGCGCCATACACTATATGCTAAGGCTACTAGTACCACGGCAATAAATACACTGACTAATGCAATGCCAGCTTTAGATCGTTTTGATTGTTCTTGATATTGTATAGACATGCTCTCATCCTTTCATCAACAGTATCATCATCCTACTGTTAGCATAGCAACCAATGAAAGTATTTGTCAACAACAAAAAGAGCCCCCTCATAGAGGAGACTCTTTCACAAGTAATCAGAGATTACCAGTTTTTCATCACTAATGGGCTAGTAATACGTTTTGTATCACGAGCGATCATGATTTCTTCATTTGTAGGAATGGCAAAGATTTTAACTTTGGAACCTTCTGCACTGATTTCAGCTTCTTTACCTCGAACATTGTTGCGTTCAGGGTCGATGCGAGTGCCTAAGTATTCTAAACCGTTGCAGATTGCGTCACGGTTGCCAATACCATTTTCACCGATACCTGCTGTGAATACGATAGCATCAACGCCACCCATAACAGCTACGTAAGCACCGATAGTAGCACGAACTTTGTAATGGAACATATCCAATGCTAATTGAGCACGTTTGTTACCAGCTTCTGCTGCTTCTTCGATCACACGGAAGTCGTTGGACACGCCAGAGATACCGAATACACCAGATTTTTTGTTCATGATAGCATCGATTTCATGGTATGTCATATCCCATTTTTCCATCAAGTAAGGTACGATAGCTGGGTCAATATCGCCACAACGAGTACCCATGATCAAACCGGACAATGGAGTGAAACCCATGGAAGTATCAATAGAACGGCCACCTTTGATAGCTGTAACGGAAGAACCATTACCTAAGTGACAAGATACGATACGAAGATCGGACATGTGTTTACCCATCAATTCTGCTACACGTTGTGCCACATATTTGTGGGAAGTACCATGGAAACCATAACGGCGAACACCTAAATCAGTATATGCTTCGTATGGAAGACCATATAAAAATGCCTCAGCTGGCATTGTTTGATGGAATGCTGTATCAAATACACCAACTTGTGGTACATTTGGCATAATTTTTTGGCAAGCTTCGATACCTTGGATATTTGGAGGATTGTGAAGTGGAGCGATTTTTGCGCATTCTTCCAATGCTTCCATCACTGCTGGTGTAATTAATACGGAGTCAGCAAATTTTTCAGCACCATGTACTACACGATGACCTACAGCGTCGATTTCATCCATGGAACCAATCACGCCATGTTCTGGATCAACTAAAATATCCAATAAGACTTGTAACGCCACTTTGTGGTCAGCTACTGGTTCGATGCGTTCTAATTTGTCAGCATCTGGACGGCGATGAGTGAAAATAGCATCATCGGAACCGATTTTTTCAAATTGACCTTTCGCCAATACAACTTCATGCTCCATATCAATTAATTGATACTTTAAGGAGGAGCTACCGCAGTTTACAACTAAAACGTTCATGTCTTATCCCTCTTTCTTAGTAACTTGAATGTGCCCATTCACACGATCATTGATATCTGCTCCTTGCGGAGAGCTATCATTGTATGAATAGCGTATATTCCACAGTACACCTTTATTAATGAAAGTATACTGCGTAAACCTAATTTTTTGACCATTAGAACCAGCAAGCATAGATGATTTAAGTGCCGGAACACCGTCCACTTGTACTTGTTCTTGATTCCATGATACATTGGCACCTGTTAGGCCTAATTCTTTGACCAACGTTTGTTGCGCCAATTTTGTGCCCTCTTCTAATGTTGGCAATGGTGCTCCTGTAGACGCTTGTGTAGCACTCACATAGACACCATAATTTTTATCCAGTCCTGCATAGATCGTCAACGGTTGCCCTTTTTCATTGGTTACAAACTTGTCGAGTTGACCAAAATCAAAAGGAGAATCTACAATCACTTCCGATTGACCTACATTAATGACTTTCTGACCAAAACTATAGGTATCGATGGCTTGTTGACTACCACAGCCACCTAAGAACAACACCATCCCTAAACCAAGGGCGATGATATATTGTTTCATATACTTACCTCTAATAGACACAATTTCTACAGTCAATTATAACATTAATGTCACGTTTTTTTCTACCCCTTTTTGTGACTTCTTTCATCTATTATAGTATTATTACCAATACACAATATTTAATTACCATATACTCTAATACATAAGGTACTGTCAAGAATTTTGTGTAAACTCTTCAAGAAATAAATGCTCTAAG
>CAUQUX010000030.1:0-10439 GCA_963521235.1 uncultured Veillonella sp.
CCGTGGATGTTGCAGTAAGAAGTTGCAATCAAACGACCAGATTTTTTGAAAGATGCTGTAACAACGCCAGCTGCTTCAGCGTGTACAGGACCTTCATTAGCGCCTGTAGGAGCTTCACCATGTACGTTAAACTCAAGACGAGCTACTTCGTAAGGAAGTTTTGTACCTTCTTCTACATAGTACAATTTGATCCAAGAAATATGATGTTCTACAGTGTTAGGATGTGCAATTTCTTTGCCTACTTCTAATTCGATCACTACGCGTTCGCCAGCTTTTACAGTGTCAGGTGCTGTGATAACTGGAACGTGTTTTTCTGTTGCGAATTCAGCTGTTTTTACATAATTTGTGATAGCCATAGGTATAACCCCCTTGAATTAATATCATATCCAAACATGGAAACCTTTCCATGTAAAGCACTAAATTAGTACACTAATATTGTACTTGTTTTTCGTCACTTACGCAAGAACTATTTTTAAGATTTTCGATGTGGTTTTTGCATAAGCCTTCTATTTTTTGCAACATCTATTAGTCAAACACATACTTAGACCACCTAAGCTAAAACTCTATGCCACGCTTTGCCTTAATCCCCTGTTGGTACGCATGCTTAATGACTTTCATTTCCGTCACCGTATGTGCCAATTCAATAATCTCTGGTCGTGCATTGCGTCCTGTCAGAATCATATCTAATCCCTCTGGTTTGCGTTTCAATAAATCTACTACTGTCTCTACGTCCACCAACCCATAATGAATGGCATAGTTGATTTCATCGAGGATAATCAAGTCCCATTGACCCGACTGCACTTCTTGTTCCACCATGGCCCACGCTTCTTTCGCTGCCGCTTGATGTTCCTTCATCTTCTCTTCCGACTCTTCTTGTTTATGAAAGATAAACCCTTTCCCCATCGATCGAATCTCTACCGTTGGTAGTAATGCAATCCCTGCCAATTCACCATAGTTAGCACCACTTTTTATAAATTGAAGAATCAACACCTTCCGTCCACAACCTGCAGAACGTAACGCCACGCCAAGGGCTGCTGTCGTTTTACCTTTACCGTCCCCAGTATTCACTAAAATTAAACCTTCACTCATGTCAGTTCCCCCTTTCTTTGGGTATATGGAAATCCCATGACAAGGCATAGGATTCCGCAGTAGTATATACAATTAAAATGGATTACGTATATGGTATGCCAATTTACCAAGTACATGATCAGCTGGCACAAATCCGATAAAACGACTGTCAGAGGAATGATTACGATTGTCTCCCATTACAAATACATGTCCTTCTGGTACTGTAATTGGTAAGGATCGTTCAAACTTCATCGTCTCTTTCTTTGTATATGGTTCGTTCAATTTTTCGCCATTTCTCCATACATGACCTTCTTTGAACTCCAGCGTATCTCCTGGGCGACCGATGACACGTTTGACCCATACATCATGACCTTGTAAGGATGGTACCACCACGCTGGCATAGTTCAAAAGTGGTTCCATCACATCATCTTTCCAAGATCGTTCTCGTTGCACGCGACTATCGATGATGACAATATCTTCATAATTAGGTACTTCCCGCATCACATGAGACCATTTGCTAATTAATAAAAAATCTCCATTATGCAAAGTATCTTCCATAGATTCGCCGGATACTCTTGTAGGTTGCACAATAAATATATGCGTTAACATGGCTACAATAAGTGCCACAATAATAGCTTGTACCCATTCACGAATTTCTTTCAAAATTTGATTGCCTATGGCTGTATCTTTTTCCATAGATCCTCCTATTCTAATGATATATATCTACTATTATTAATTAATGGATCGATTTTTTACCAAATTGTCCACCAAATACATCATGTACATCATTGATAGTAATAAATGCATTCTCATCCACTTCATAGATGATATCTTTCAATTTCGTGATTTCCAATCGTGTCACCACGCAATAGATAATTCGTTTCGGTGTTTTTGTATAAGCTCCTTCACCATATAGCAAGGTGACACCACGTCCTAATCGGTGCATCACAACATCAGCCACTTCTTCTGATTTATCGGTGATGACCATAACACCTTTAGATTCTTCCACACCAGTAATGACTAAATCAATCATCTTATAAGCTACAAAATAAGCGATTAAGGAATACATAGCACTATTCCAATCGTATATAAATCCTGCGGCACCTAAAATGAAAAAGTTAAAGAACATCACGATTTCGCCCACAGAAAAAGAACTTTTTTTGTCAAAGATGATAGCCACGATTTCCGATCCATCTAGTGAGCCACCATTTCGTATAATAATGCCTACCCCAAGGCCAAGAATAATCCCCCCGAATACCGATGCCAACAGGGGATCATGTACTAGCGGTGGTATTTGATGCATGAAAGCAGAAAATAGGGAAATGCACGCAATGGCAAATAGAGTAGAGATGGTAAAACTTTTACCAATTTGCATATACCCTACATATAAAAAAGGTAGATTAATCAACATCACAAGCACACTAAATGAAATACCAGATAGTTTGCTTGCCATTAGGGCAATACCTACGACACCACCATCAATCAAGTAATTGGGTACTAAAAA
Organism: uncultured Veillonella sp.; assembly: GCA_963521235.1. GTDB lineage: Bacteria > Bacillota > Negativicutes > Veillonellales > Veillonellaceae > F0422. The sequence goes on from CAUQUX010000030.1 coordinate 2,573, forward strand.
TACATCCAATCCATAGGTATAAATGGCAGCGCCAATAATCATCATAACGTAGCGCATGGCTATATCCATTAACTTTCGCTTTCTGCTTTTGTGTTCTTTCATCCTTCGGATACTCACTCCTTATTTGTTACTAACCAACGTTCTCCAATAATCCATGCCGTAATATCGTCCACAGGAACTGGAGGGTATAACATGCCCTTCGGCACTAATTTTCGCCAACCTTTTGGTGGGTGTACTTCAAAATAACGACGTCTTGCCTCTTCTGTCGTATGCTTTTCATTGACAAAGGTAAATCCCTTTCCTTGTTCTTCCGCTACATGTGTTGCTATAGTTCCTACCGCTTTATGATTAGTTCCATTGCCACAAACCATATAGGACACAGTTGGATACCTGTCAAGGAGCGCTTCTAATTCTTTTTGAATCGACACGGTTGGAACAATGTCCATCATTACCAATTGGGCTGTTTTCGTAAGAACAGCCACCCCTGTTTTATCTCGTCCAGGATCCACTGCCAACACGTGGCCCTCTAATACCATCATCTATGCCTCACTCATTGATAGGAATCACTCGTAACATAATTTGCACTGGTCCACTAGTGAAAGTATCCTCCCTAGTAACTGCTTCTAAGCGAACAGATCCATGCTGATTCTCTACTTTACGAATCGTCGTAAATAATTCATTGCCTGGTAAAGATCCTACTTCGCCAGTAATAGGATCCGGTAATATACCGTGCTTTTTCGCCTCCACATTGACTTCTTTCAAGAATGCCAACACTTGATCTTGCGCACTCCTACCACCATCGATAACCGAAGACCAAAGAACCGTATCTCGTTTGAAAATCATGTCATGAGGGTACGCATGAATTTCTGCTAGCGCCGGTTCTCCATAAATAATGTTGGCAGACGCTGTGACCCGAATCATCAACGGCTTATCTGTAGCGGCCACTACTTTTGCCACCTCATTCAAATTATCCCGGCTCACATATATGACTGTTTTTTCCTCTTCCATTTGGAACCGATTTAAAATAAGTCGATTCGTATCTTTTAAGAAACTAGTTAACGCCGCCATACTTTCCACTTCCCCTAAGCCAGGTCGAATCACCGCTTGGGATAAGACTTCTCCATTGCGGAACACTACGTTCCCTTCACGCACATGATTGATACCATTTTCTAGCTGTTTTGTGGTCAATTGTAGGTCTTGCACATAGCTTTCTAGTTGAGTTCGTACGTCTTCTAAACGACCCACTTCAGCATTGGAAGCCACTAACTTATGCTCTGCCTCTGCATAAGCATCTTGGATAGACACTAATTGGTCCCCCATACTTGCCAACGCACTACGTGTTTCTTCTAATTCTTGTTCCGTTGCTTGTACATCACTTTGTACCTTATGCAATTGTTTATTTTTTTGATTCAATTCATCATTACTTTGCTGTAACGCCTTCGTTTTTTGATCGATATCTGCTGAAAGTTGCGCCATTTCAGCTTTCAATTTATCCATACCAAATAAAGCAGTCCGCACATTGTTAGATGCAATACTAAGCACGCCCAATGTGGCAGCGGAAATTAAAATGCCCGTTACTATGGTCACAATGATAGAAGTATGCTTAGGGCGTAACCCAAACAAACTCATGCGCCGTTTCCCTACTTTGGTGCCTATTTTATCACCTAAAAATGCAATGACTCCCCCCATAATGGTAATGATGAGAAGAATCCGTAGTCCCACTAACATAGCCGTATACCTCAATGTCAAATACGAGTTCAATATCTTTATTTAGTATATCAAAATCCCTAGTACACTACAATGGTTATACAAGAAAAGGTCTCAATATACTTCCTTTAGTACAGTGATAAAAGAGTAGCACTACCTACTCCATTAGTAATGCTACCCCTTTATACGCTCTTATTTATTTAGATACTCTCCAGTTTAAGTATAATCCCGCTAAGATACCTAAGGTATTGGGAATCCATGCTGCCAACAATGGTGGCAAAGCACCTCCTTTGCCAAGGGCACCTGACAAAGTCATCACTCCATAGTAAATGAAGATAACTAACACAGAAATACCGAATCCAATAGACGAACTAGACCGTTGTTTTTGCAACCCTAATGGAGCCCCTACTAAGGCGAAGATAAAGCTTGCTACAGGAATGGTAAAACGTTGATACATTTCCATTTGCCATTCTGTAATCTTGCCTCCAGTCGCTTCCATCGCTTTGATTTGCTGTCTAATCTCTTTGATAGTCATCTCTTCTGGTTTCCGTTGGGATCGACTAATTTTATCCGGGTCTTGCGTAATCGGCAACACTTGCTCTTCAAACTTTAATGTACGATCAATGCCCTCACCAGACGCATTGATATCATAAATAGTACCATCATGCATAATCCAGTACTGACCATTCCAATTGGCTGTTTTGGCCCGTTCAATTTGTGTCACCTGTCCATCTGTAAATTGTTGCACCGTAATATCGGACAATAACTTCGTAGAACTATCATATTTACCGGCATACATTAAGGTGTTTATCTTTTTGTCTGCCAATGTTTTTAACACAATATGTTCTTGCGTTTGTGGCGTCGCACGCTTCATAATTTCCTCGCGGATAATCGTTTGATACGCATGATTTGACGCTGGAACTACATACTCATTAAAGGCGATAGAACAAAGAGAAATTAAAAAGGCTGTAATGTACACTGGCGTTGCTAAGCGCAAGAAATTTTGCCCCCCTGCACGCATGACAATAATTTCACTAGTTCCACTTAATCGACCAAATGTCATTAAGGAACCTAATAATACAGACATAGGGAATGTCAATATAACAATATTCGGCAATGCCAACAAGAACGCTCTTGTGACAGACCACAAACTAGCACCATATTCTGTAATGTATTGGGCAATCCGAAATAATGTGCCTGTACCAATAAAGATACTAGTAAAAGCAAAAATCCCAAACAGGAATGGTCCTATGAAAGCTTTCAATATATATTTATCTAAAATTCTCATACCCACTCCTACATTCGGAAATCATCACCCAAGTAAAACTTACGTGCCACATCACTAGTAGCCACTTCATCAGCAGTTCCTTCTAGCAATATAGTACCACTATTTAAGATATATGCTTTATCCACAATCCCTAAAGTTTCCCGCACATTATGGTCTGTAATCAATACCCCAATGCCACGTTCTTTCAAATGACGAATGATGGATTGAATATCTGCTACCGCAATAGGGTCAACTCCAGCAAATGGTTCATCTAACAATATAAATTTAGGATTCAATGCAATGGCTCTAGCAATTTCTACACGACGACGTTCACCACCAGATAATTGAATACCCAAGCGATCACGAACATGAGTGATATGAAATTCCTCTAATAACGATTCCATGGTATCCTTCTGTTCTGCTTTAGAAAGATTGGTGGTTTCTAACATAGCTAGGATATTATCTTCTACGGTTAAGTTACGGAAGATCGATGCCTCTTGTGGTAAATATCCAATGCCATAGGCAGATCGTTTATACATTGGCATATGGGTCACATCCACATCGCCAATGCAGATACTCCCTGAAGTCGGTTTTTCTACACCTACAATCATATAAAAAGTAGTTGTTTTGCCGGCTCCATTAGGACCTAACAATCCTACAATTTCACCTTCTTCAACACGGACACTGACTTTGTCCACTACATTTCTTGATTTATAGGTTTTTACTAAATCCTTTGTTTCTATAAACATAAATTCTCCTTACTTTGGAGTAATGATTAATGTACTACGCCCACCAAGCGTTTCTGCACTATTGTCACTAAGTTCAATCTTTAATTCCGGCGCTTCTAGAACATTGCCATTTTGTACCGCTCTTGCATTACCTTTTAAATAGGCAACACCATCATTTTGATTTGGCGTTTGTGTGTACACTGCCTCATCAGCTGTGGCATTCACGTTACGACTAGCACTCGATAAGGTTACATTCCCTTTAGCTGTCGCAGATATTTGATTTGTGAAAGCTGTAATATGTTGGCCTGTCAATACATTATCTGCCATCACTAATTGTCCATGTCCAATAATCTCGCCATATCCAGTTTCTGTATTATAATTCACTTGGTCACCGAACAATTGACGATCATCTTTTTGTAGATGTACATTACCTGTGGCATCAAATTGGTGATTATGTAAGACATGCACTTCACCAGCTGCCATGGACATATTGTTACCAATCATGCTCACGCCACCAGTCAAAAAGCCTTCTTCACCTTTTGTATTGTACCAACCAGAAGCGCCGGTCATCGTTTTATCATCTTTTGTAATCACCACACTGCCTTTGGCTTCTGCACGACCACTAATGCCATCATATGTCAACTGATCAGCAGTAATCATGATACTGCCATTGCCTGCCGGAGTGGTATCTGTTGTTGCTGCCCATACGGGAATCATCATGACACCACCCATAAGAGCTGCCATGAGTAAACGTTGTAGTTTCATGAATTTCCTTCCTAATTGCGAATCAACTTAGCATGACCTTTTGCAGTCACTTGTTGCAAAATCATATCGCCTTCTAGCACATCACCTTCTAATGTTGTGTCAACATCGGTGTAAATAAATTTAGAAGTTGATTTAAATAACTGTTCTTTACTTGTATACTCTAGCCCTTCTGTGCGAAGCGTTGCACCCGTACTAGAGGTAGCCTCAATGCCACCAGATAATGTAATCTGTCCATGGTCTTTAGATACCACGCCTTTTGGTGCTTTCACTGTAAGTATTTTTCCATCCTTATGAAACGCCCCTGTTACATTTTCTAAGGTAACTACTTTTGTGACCTGATCAACGCTTATCTTTTCTGCTTTCACAGACCAAATCAGTTGTCCATTTTTTTCTTCTTTCAATTCTGTTCCATTAAAACTAATAGAATTTCCAGAGGGTCCTATCGTGGTGGTTTCTACTCCACCATACAAAAAATATCCAACTCCCAAAAGAATTAAAATGCCTACCACAATCGTGAGGAGAAGTTTTTTATTGTTCTTCATGGACAGCCTCCCGCACTTGTAGTTTATGTTCGATATCTGTGATTTCATGAATTTTTGTATTCCAACGATGCTGGAACCACAACCATTCATCAGGATGTTCTCTAATAAACGCTTCTGTTATCTTCACAGTTTCTTCCGTAAGACGGAACATATCTTTCTCCACATCACCAGTATCTTTATAATGAAGTGCTGGCAATATATGGACAATGTGACCATTCTCTTTACGAGATGCAAAGACTGGCACAACAGGAGCTTTAAACTTTTTCGCAAAGGATGCTGGTCCCGTCACCGCTGATGAATCTTGTCCTAAGAACATCACTGGCAAACCAGTGTACCATCCATCTTGATCCGCTAAGAAACCCAATAATTTCTTTGCTTTCATCGCTTGTGCAGCGCCTCTCATTTCAGAACCACCGCGAGCAAATACTTCTAATCCTACCATTTCTCGGTATTCATTTAGCAATCTTGTGAATTGAGCATTCGGTTGTTTTTTGACAATCGTTGTGGACGGATACCCATGAGCCGCCAAGGCTGCGCCCATCCACTCCCAATTGCCTACATGGGCCGTCAAGATAACAACACCTTTATCTTCTGCCATGGCTGCATCTAGATGCTCTAACCCACGCATTTCGATATGTTCTTTAATGAACTCCGGTGTCAAATTCGGCATATATAATGTTTCCATCACAGAACGTCCCAAGTTTTGAAAGAGTCGTCCTAATATGGCATCTGCTTCTTTTTCATCTATGGAAAGGCCAATCATTAGATTATGTAATCCTCGTTTGACCTGTTTTTTTCCTACTAATCTATATAAAGGTCCTAGAGTTGCTCCAATGGATAAGATTGTAGAATAAGGTAATGTACAAACTAACTTACTAAGCGTTTTTAAGGCTGTATATTGCCATTCTCCTGCCATGAAAGCCTCCTTTCTACTGACCTGCTTGGTAGGATTCCTCACGGTATAGCCGTACTGCATCCTCCCAAAGTCCTGCTTGTTTCAAAATATACTCCACTGCTTCACGCACCGCTCCTTGTCCACCGTTAGCTTGGCAGATATAGTGAGCTACTTGTTTCACTTCTGGTACACCATCTTGTGGTGTCATCGCTAATCCCACCTTAGACATAATGCCTAAGTCATTGAGGTCATCGCCCATATAGGCAACTTCGTGAGCCTCTAACTCTAATGTTTTCAAAAGCTCCTGTAATCCAGCACTCTTATTATGGCTCCCCATTTGAATATGAGAAATTTTTAATTCTTTTGCTCGTCGCTCTACGATAGGGGATATACGGCCCGTAATGATTGCCGTTTGTAATCCCATACGCTGTGCTAGAGCCAATCCTAATCCATCTTTTGCATGAAAAGCTTTAATTTCTTCTCCACTAGATGTATACGTAATCTCGCCCTTTGTCAGCACACCATCTACATCTAAGACTAAACAACGTATTGCCATTATACAATACCCCTTCGCAACAAATCTGTAATATGTACTAATCCAAGGCTAGTTCCATCATGACCAACAACAGGAAGTACTGTAATTGGCCGTGGCTGATTCTTCTCCATCATGTGAAGTGCTTCCGCCGCTAGTTTATCTTTAGTAATCGTACGCGGTGATTTCGTCATCATATCTTCCACAGACCATACTAGGAAATTGCATCCAGAATCTAGACCACGTCGAATATCTCCATCTGTTACTAAACCAATTAATTTACCTTCTTCATCTACTACATTAGCTGCTCCAAGACCTTTGTTGGTCATCACAAATAATGCATCTTGTACAGTGGCGCCTTTATGAATAATAGGATTATCATCACCGCTATGCATAATATTTTCTACTGTTAGCAACAATTTACGACCTAGGGAACCACCTGGATGGAATACAGCAAAATTTTCTGGTGTAAATTGATGTTGATCTAATAAACACACCGCCAATGCATCACCTAAGGCTAATGCGGCTGTGGTACTACTAGTAGGAGCTAACCCTAACGGACAAGCTTCTTTATCTACACACACCACCAAAACTACATCAGAATTTTTTCCTAATGTAGAGCTTGGATTCCCTACTACAGAAATTAATTTAGCCCCTATGCGTCGTAAGGATGGCAATAAACTGATGACCTCTCCAGTTTCTCCACTATTAGAAAAAGCCAATACTACATCATCAGAGGTAACCATACCTAAATCGCCATGTACTCCTTCACCAGGGTGTAAAAATAATGCAGGTGTACCTGTACTCGCTAATGTAGCCGAAATTTTTCGTGCAATATGTCCAGATTTTCCCATACCTGTACAGACCACACGTCCTTTAGAGGCTAAGATTAACTTTACTGCCTCTTCAAACCGATGGTCTAATGTTTCAATTAAGTCTAACACTGCTTTTGATTCTTCTTGGAGCACCTGTGATGCCCGTTCAAGTATCTTCATAGTTCACCTGCATCCTTTACATCTGTACTATTTTTTTACGATTTTATCGATAGCTACTAAATCAGTTAATAATTCTTCTAGAGAATCTAAATATAACATATTTGGTCCATCTGAAAGTGCTTCTTCTGGATTATCATGAACTTCAAAGAACAATCCATCCACACCACTGGCAACAGCACCACGTGCCAAATTAGCCACAAATTCACGTTGACCAGAAGATGCTGTGCCTGCCCCACCTGGTAATTGTACGGAATGCGTAGCATCGAAGATAACTGGATATTCAAAAGAACGCATAATTGGGAAGGATCTCATGTCTACCACCAAGTTGTTATAGCCAAAGCTAAAACCACGTTCCGTCAACATTAAGTTCTGATTGCCAGATTCTTCCATTTTTTTCAACACATTGCTCATATCTTTAGGAGCCATGAATTGACCT